>JAOTYQ010000497.1 GCA_029861725.1 Acidimicrobiia bacterium
TGCACGACATCACCAGCCCGACGCCGTCCGTCACCTTCACGGTCGGTGGGGTCGAGGAGCGGCTCGACTGCGACGTCATCGCGGGCTGCGACGGGTTCCACGGCGCCTGCCGCCAGGCGATCCCGGGACCGGCTCGAACCGAGTACGAGAAGCTCTACCCGTTCGGGTGGCTCGGCATCCTGTCCGAGACACCCCCCTTGCCGTACCTGCTCTACGCCAACCACGAGCGGGGCTTCGCGCTGTGCTCCCAGCGCCACGCGCTGCTGAGCCGGTACTACGTCCAGTGCCCGATCGACGACGGGGTCGACGATTGGCCGGACGACCGGTTCTGGAACGAGCTGCTCGCCCGCCTCCCCCGGCCGGTGGCCGACGGGATCGAGACCGGACCGTCGATCGAGAAGTCGATCGCCCCGCTCCGCAGCTTCGTGTGCGAACCGATGCGCCACGGCAACCTGTTCCTGGCCGGCGACGCCGCCCACATCGTGCCCCCAACCGGTGCCAAGGGGCTGAACCTCGCCGTCTCCGATGTCCGCTACCTGTCGAGCGGGATCATCGCCCGCTATGGGGGCGACGACCGATTGCTCGACACGTACTCCGAACGGGCGCTGCGTCGGGTATGGGGGGCCGTACGCTTCTCCTGGTGGCTCACGCTCCTGCTGCATCGCTTTCCCGATCAGACCCCGTTCGACCAGCGGGCGCAGGAGAACGAGCTCGCCTACCTGGCCGCGTCGCCGGCGGCCCAGACCGCCATGGCCGAGCAGTACGTCGGCCTTCCGTTCGAGGGATGACCCGTCGAGGAATGATGAGGCAGTCTTGACCCAGGCCGAGCGCGATTACGACGACATCCCAGGTACCTACGTCTTCGATGGGCGCCACCACCGAGCGGGCTACGCGCTCAACATGTTCTGCATGTCGCTCAACGACGAGGCCAACCGCGACGTATTCCGGACCGATCCCGCCGGCTATCTCGATCGGTTCGATCTGACCGAGGACCAGCGCACCGCCGTCGAGCAGCGCGACTGGCTCGGCCTGCTCCGCCTCGGCGGCAACATCTACTACACGTTCAAGCTCGCCATCTTCGATGGCCTGTCGATGCAGGACGTCGGAGCGATGATGTCCGGCGTCTCGACCGACGAGTTCTCGAAGATGATGATCGACGGGGGTCGCTCGATCGACGGCAACCGCTCCCGGCGCGACCGCGGAGGCGGCTGATGGCTCGCATCGTCGGCGGCATCGGCACCTCCCACGTCCCGGCGGTGGGAGCGGCGATCGACAACGGGCGGCAGGACGAGCCCTATTGGGCGCCGTACTTCGACAAGATCGGGCCGGCCCGGGCGCTGGCATCCGAGCTTGCACCCGATGTGGCGATCGTCGTCTACAACGACCACGCATCGGCGTTCTCGCTCGAGCTGATCCCGACATTCGCCCTCGGCGTAGCCGCCGAGTTCCCGCCGGCCGACGAGGGCTACGGTCCGCGAGCCGTTCCCCCCGCAATCGGCCACCCCGACCTGGCATGGCACCTGGCCGAATCGCTGATCCTCGACGAGTTCGACCTGACGATCGTCAACGAGATGGCGGTCGACCACGGCTGCACCGTCCCCCTGTCGGTGGCCTTCGGCCAGCCCGAGGCCTGGCCCTGCCGGGTGATCCCTCTCTGCGTCAACGTCATCCAGTACCCGCCGCCGACCGGCCACCGGTGCCTTGCGCTCGGTCGAGCGATCCGGCGAGCGGTCGACGCCTACCCCGGGGACGAGCGGGTGATGATCTTCGGCACCGGTGGCATGTCACACCAGCTGCAGGGGGAGCGAGCCGGTCTGGTCAACCTCGACTTCGACCGCGAGTTCCTCGATCGGCTGGTGACCGACCCCGAAGGTCAAGCCGCCGTCGACCACACCACGTATCTGCGAGAGGCCGGCTCGGAGGGTATCGAGCTGGTCATGTGGCTCGTCATGCGGGGTGCCCTCGACGCGGAGGTCGAGGAGCGCTACCGGATGCACCACGTCCCGACATCCAACACCAGCAACGGCCTGATAGTGCTCACCGACGCCGCCGACAGCGTCTGACGAACCAGCGAAGGAACACACCTCCATGGCAACCCTCGGTCTCCGCCACGCCGTCCTGTGGGTCACCGACCCCGACGCATCGGCCGCCTTCTATCACCAAGCGATCGGCCTGCAGACCAAGGCCACCTACGAGAACGCGGTCTTCCTGAGCTCGCCCGAGTCGCCCACCGACCATGATCTCGGCCTGTTCAAGGCCGGCGGGAAGGGAGCGCCCACCCGCCACGTCGGCCTCTACCACCTTGCCTGGGAGGTTGCGACCCTCGCCGACCTCGTAGAGGCCAAGGCGCGGCTGACCGAGATGGGCGCCCTCGTCGGGGAGAACAACCACGGCATGAGCCGCAGCCTCTACTGCCACGATCCCGACGGGATCGAGTTCGAGGTGATGTGGGAGGTCCCGCTCGATCTCTACGACGAGAGCGATCCGTCGAACGTGCCGCTCGACATCGACGCCGACATCGCCCGCTTCGGCGCCGACACGCCGGGCCGGGGCGCCGCCTGAGCACCGCCAAGGGGCACCCGCGCCCGGCGGGGCCATACAGTTGCGGGTCATGAGCGAGAACCTCCGGACCTACACCCGAGCCGTGTACGGCTTCGACGCCGCCGTGGCTCGAGCGGCCAACGATTCCTGGGACAACCCGTCACCGTGCGAGGCATGGACGGCAGCCGATGTCGTCGCCCACAACATCGGCATGAACGACATGATCGCCGGGTTCACAAGCGGCGTCGACGCTCGGTCACCGGTGCACGAGATCCCGGCCCATCCCGCCGCAGCGTGGCGGGACTCGCTCGACGGTCTGCTGTCAGCCCTCGACTCGCAGGGCGCCCTGCAGACCGTGGCCAGGACTCCGTGGGGCGAGATGCCGGTCGACAAGTTCCTCGGCTTCGCCTGGGTCGACCCCGTGGTCCACACCTGGGACTTGGCGATGGCCACCGGCCAAACGCCCGTGCTCGACGAGGCCCTGGTCGCCCGAGGGACCAAGCAGCTCGAACGGGCCGGTGACTCCCTCGTAGGGGAGGGTCGGTTCCAGCCGGCGGTCGACCTGGGCCCGGGGGCGGGCCCGATCGAGCGGTTCATCGCCCTTACCGGCCGCGACCCGAGCGCGGTCTGATCGGGACGGTCCGAGCGACCGTTCTTGCGTGAGTTGACCGCCGACGTGGGTCAGCCGAGCAACGGGAAGGCGCTGAGGGGGCCGGGGGTGACCGGAGGTTCGGTCGTGGTGAGGTAGCTACGATCGAGCTGGTCCCACGTAGTGATCCCGAGCAACCCGAGCGTGCGGTGGACCTCGTCCTCGAGCAGTTCAAGCACCCGGACCAGCCCCGCCCGACCGTCGGCAGCCAGCCCGTAGCACGGCAGCCGACCGAGCCCGACCGCGTCGGCGCCGAGGGCGAGACCCTTGACGACGTCGGCTCCCCGGTTGAAGCCGCCATCGACGAAGACCTGGGCTCGCCCGCCGACGGCGTCGACGATCTCGGGCAGCACTGCGGTCGAGCCGAGTCCGTGGTCGAGCTGGCGGCCCCCATGGTTGGACACGTAGACCACGTCGACGCCGTGCTCGACGGCCAGCTCGGCATCCTCGACGGTGGCGATGCCCTTGAGCACGAGCGGGATCTCGCACTGGCCCCGGATGCGCCCGATGTCGGTCCAGCTCAGCGCAGCCAGATGGGAGCTGCCCTCGAAGCCCTTCGCCTGCCAGCGGATCCCCCACCGGTTGGCGATGTCGCGCTCCCGTCGTGAGTACTTGGCGGTGTCGACCGTGAGGCAGAACGCCGCCCACCCGTCGTCTTGGACCCGCTTGATCCGTTCGGCGACCCAGTCGGCGTCGCCCGTGACGTAGAGCTGGTAGATCCGCAAGCCGTCGGGGGCGGCGGTGGTCACCTCTTCGAGGGCGGGAGGCGACCCGGAGCTGAGGATCTGGGCGACGCCGAACTCGGCGGCCCCCGCAGCGACGGTGGCGGCGGCACCGGAGACGAAGTGGTTGAGCTGACCGACCGGAGCGATCAGCACCGGCAACCGGACAGGTCGGCCGAGCACGGTCGCGCTGGTGTCGACGTGGCTCACGTCGCGAAGGACGCGGGGCCGAAAGCCGACCGAGTCGAGCGCAGCTCGGTTGCGGGCCATCGTCGACTCGGTCTCGGAGCCACCGATCAGGTAGCCCCACGGACCGTCGGGAAGCGAGGCCCTGGCCGCCGCGACGATCTCGTGGAGTGCGTAGAACCGTTGGTCCCCCATGAGGGCCGAACCTAACGCAGCGACGACGTTTGAACCCTGCCCGGGCACCTGGGAACATAGTGCGACCACGCCTGAAGGGGGCCGCGACATCATGGAATTCCTCGATCCCCGGGCCGAGCCACTCGCTCAGCCCGAGCCCTACGACCTCTCCCAGCCGCTCGAGCCGGGAACGACCGTCGCCCTGCTGGCCAACGGCTATCCCGACTCGGTGCCGTTCCTCGAGCACATCGAGGCAGCGCTCAGCGAGGCCTTCGACGGGCTCACGTTCAAGCACTACGACAAGGGCGACGCCTCCGTCGTCGTCAGCCCGGAGATGCTGGCCGAGATCGAAGAGGAGTGCCAAGCGGTCATCGCCGCCTACGGCCATTGAGGCAGCTGCACCTCCGGCACCGTGC
>JAOTYQ010000054.1 GCA_029861725.1 Acidimicrobiia bacterium
GAAGTTGCGCAACCGGGCATCGTCGGGCACGAACATGTACGCCCGGCCTCGGCCCCCCGTGTGGCGGACGATCCGACCGACCGCCTGGCGGAAGAACAACTCCGTGGTGGTGGTCGTCGCGTAGACTCCCACTCGGAGTCGGGGTATGTCGACGCCCTCCGAGACCATCCGGACCGCCACGATCCACGGCTCGGTGCTCGCCGCAAAGCGGGTGATCTTCTCCGATGCTCCGGGGTCCTCGCTGACCGCGACGATGGCCCGCACCCCGAACCGGTCGCGGAGGAGGCGGGCGATGCCCTGGGCGTGGTCCTGGTCGGTGGCGACGACGAGCCCTGCCGCATCCAGCTGGCGCTCCCGGATCCGACCCAGTTGCCGGTGGGCGTGACCGAGCACGGTCGGGAGCCACTCGCCGTCGAGACTCAGAGCAGCCCGTAGCCGCTGATTGGCCAAGGACCTGGGGAGCGCATCTTCGAACGTCGCCGAGACCTCGGCCCCGTCGGGCGCGGTCCACTCCATGTGACCGCCGAACCGGGGGAAGTAGACAGGTCGGACCACCGTTCCGTCTCGCAGCGCTTCGCCGTAGCCGTACTCGACATCGGGGACGACCTGATCGCCCACGTAGTTCAGGAACGGGATGGCGGCTGTGTCGCTGCGGAACGGCGTTCCGGAGAGCGCGAGCCGGCGGGCCGTGCTGGCAAAGGCGGTCGTTACCCCGTCACCCCAGGCCAGCTCGTCCCCGGCGTGGTGGACCTCATCGAGAATCGCCATGCCCCCGGCACCGATCGCCGCCAGCTCGTCCGCTGCCGCCGCGACCTGCTGATACGTAGTGACGAGACCGTGGACGTCGCCCGGCAAGCGATCCAGCGGCGACCAGTCGGCGTCGAGGTGGAGGCCGAATCGCTCGGCCGCCGTCGCCCACTGGAGCTTGAGATGTCGCGTCGGGGCCACGACGACGAGCCGGCCGTGGAGCGTAGGCAGCATGAGCCGGGCCGCCGTCAGGGCGAACATGGTCTTGCCGGCGCCGGGGGTGGCCACGGCCAGGAAGTCCGGCAACGCCGTCGCCTGATAGGTGTCGAGCGCTCGCCGCTGCCACGGTCGGAGCCTGACCTTGCCCCGTCGGCCACTCGGCGGGATGGTCGGCGGCGCGGGAGAACCTCGGCGGGACATGAGCCGCCGAGTCTGCCCGGCCGCAGTGTTCGGCGACAACACCCTCACGGCTTTTCGGCCCTCTTTCGTGGCTGGCGAGGACAATTGGGTCACAACCTGTTGTGCGTGGCCCGGGTCGCTGACTCCCAGGCCACTGCAGCCCCGGCGCCGGACCCTAATCGCCCCCGGTGCCGGGCATCCGGCCGGCCCGGTCGGGATCGTGGCCCTACCACCCACCCACACGATCACCGGCCGGGACCGGCTACTCCTCGACAGACCGATGGCGTCGAGATCGGAGCCCGAACCTACGATGGCCGCCATGGCTCTCGTAGACCGCTCCTCGGCTGCAGTCACGGCCGACACGGCCACGGGCTCCGCCCCTACCGATCGAGCGACGGTGGTGGGGGGCGGCGCGGCGCTGCTCGCTTGGTTCACCGGGGCTCACCTCGTCAACGACTTCAACGCCCTGATGCTCCCGGCCTTCCTGCCTGCGATGACCGACGAGTTCTCACTCAGCTACCTGCAGCTCGGGATCCTGTCGCTCTCGTTCACGATCCTGTCTGGCGTGCTGCAGGTGTTCGCCGGACACCACGCCGACCGCCATGGGCGCCGCCGCCGAGCCCTCGTCTTCGGCTTCGCCGTCACCGCGGTCGGTTTCGTCGGGATGGGCCTGTCGCCGACGTTCACGATCCTCGTCACCGCCAGCCTGCTCTGCGGGCTCGGAGCGTCGACCTATCACCCGCAAGCGACGGCGATGCTGGTGCGGGCCTACCCGACGGACCGGGGCCGCACGATGGGCATCCACGGCTGGGGTGGGTCGGTGGGAGCCTTCATCGCCCCGCTCGGGGTCGCGCTCCTTGTCACCAGCTTCGGCTGGCGGTCGGCCCTGTTCGTGCTGGCCGGGCCCAGCCTGCTCGTGGCGGCGCTGATCTGGCGAGGCATCGACGAGTCCGAACCGAATCCCGACGCCCGCCTGCGGGGCGGGATCACTCGAGACGTCTGGCTGCTCGCAGCGACGTTCGCGCTGCTGTCGGCGGTGATCCGCGGCTTCTTGACGTTCCTCCCGACATTCCTCGTCGAGCGCGGGTCGACGCTGTCGGAGGCCGGATTGCTGACCACGATGATCCTCGTCGTCGGTCTGGTCGCCCAACCGGTGGGAGGCATGGCCTTCGACCGCCTCGGAGGTCGCCAGGTGTTCTTCGGCGCATCGGCTGCGACTTCGGTCAGCCTCGCGGTGTTCGCCGTGGCCGACGGGTTGCTCGCCCTCCTCGCCGTCGCCGCCGTCGCCTTCTTCGTGTTCTCGATGTTCCCCGTGTCCCTCGCGATGGGCAGCGAGCTTTCGGGCGTCGAGCGCACCGGCATCGGCGTTGGGGTGGTCTTCGGCATTTCGGGACTCAGCGGAGCGGCCGTGCAGCCGGTCGTGGGAGCGGTCGCCGATCGGACCGGGCTGCAGTTCGCTCTGTCGATGCTGATCGTCGTGGCCGTCGCCTCGGTCGTGCTCTCGCTCCTCTTGCCCGGCCCCGATCGCGATCGGGCGGTACTGGTCGGAACGGCCTGACGGCCGGCCTCCGGCGACCAGGACCTCCCCATGGACCGAACCGTCCATGCGGTCCCGATCTTCCTACACCGCACGAAGGTCTGGATCGGGACTCGCATGGACGGAGGACCGCTCCCGCCTCACCCTCGGTGACGGTCCGGCTCGTCGCGCTCGGCGATTACTCCTTCGCTTGGATCTGGCCTCGCACCTCCCCGCCGGCATTGGCGACCGTGTGGACGTTGACATAGGCGTTGCCGGCTTGGAGCTCCGCGAGGAGGGCCGACAGCGGTTGCCCCTCGAGTGGTCCGATGAGGTCATCGGCCGTCAGTGTGCCGTTGGCCAGCCGACCGCGTGGCACATCGACGCCGGGCGGGTCGACGAAGCCGAACAGGAACGCCACCACCGGCCCGTTCTCGTCGGGCCCGCCGAGATGGATGTGGGCCTGGGTCACGCCAACGGCATTGCGCAAGCGGATGTCGAAGTCGAGCTCGGTCCAGCGCCGGTCAGCCCGCAAACGGGCTTCGCCGCTGGTGTCGGTCGTCACTGGCGGGACCTCGGCGTCGCCGCTCAGGTCGGCCTCGAAGCGGGTCTTGGCCTCGGCTGGAACCAGCTTCCAGACGACTCCGGTGTCACCGAAGGGGACGCCGGTGCTGTTGCCGACCACGTACAGCTCGCCGTTGGTGTCCTGGCCGAACCCGAACAGGGAGATCCCGAGCCCGTTCTGCTCGGGGAGCAGCAGCTCCTCGATCTTGCCCGAGCGGCGCCCGGTGATGAACAGCCGTCCGTCGTTGCTGAAGGTGCGGGCGAACTCGCCGAATACGTAGCGACCCTGGAGCTGTTTGATACGGCGCCCCCGATACACGTAGCCGCCGACGATGGCGACGCCCTCGTCGTGGTCGTACTCGGCCACGGGGTCCTCGGTGCCGAGATCGGCGGGGGCGGTCACGAAGCCGGGCTCGTCACCGTTGGGATCGAAGACGAACGAGCCCTCCTTCAGGTTCCAGCCGTAGTTGCGGCCGGCCCGGACGATGTCGACCTCCTCGATGTCGTTCTGGCCGACGTCGCCGGTCCACAGCCGGCCGGTCTTGCGGTCGAACGACATCCGATAGGGGTTGCGGAACCCGTAGGCGAAGGTCTCCTCGACGGCGTCGGAGCCGGTGAAGGGGTTGTCGGCGGGGATGCCGTAGGCGCCGTTGGCCGAGTTCGACCCGTGGGGATCGATGCGTAGGATCGAGCCGAGCGGGTTTGTCAGGTCCTGGCCGTTGCCCGTGCCGTGGCCGACGATCGGTTCGCCGATGAACAGCTGACCGTCGACGTCGTCGGCTCCGCCGCCGTCGCCGAGGGCGATGTACAGCATCCCGTCCGGTCCAACCTCGAGCGCTCCGGCGTTGTGGTTGAACTGCGGCTCGTCGATGCGGAGCAGTACCTCCCGGCTGGTCGGGTCGACCGTGGCGTAGGGGTCGCTCGGGTCGGTGCTCCGCCAGCGGGTGATCACGGACTGGTGGTCGGCGTCGGTTCCCGGCGGCATCGTCGAGAAGTCGGCGGGTCCGTCGACCGGCTCGCTGGTGAAGGTGTAGAGGTAGCCGTTGCGCCCGAACCGCTTGTCGAATGCGACCCCGAGGAACCCTCGCTCGTCGAACGTGCCCGGCCCGAACGCCCCCAGCTCTACGAGCAGCGACGAGACGTCGGCCACGACCGCTTTGTCGCCGTTGCGAATGTCGACGGCCCACAGCTGACCTGGCTGGTCGACAACGTAGAGATGGTGCCGATGCCCAGGCGCGGTCGTGCCCCACAAGGGTGCGACGAGGCCGTCGGCCAGCGGTTCGAGGGCCACCGCGATGCGAGCGTTGCCGATCGCCTCCGGTATCGGATCTTCGAGACCCTGGGCCGACGCCGGCGATGCGGTGATCGCGATGAGGAGCGCGGCGATGACGAGCGCAGCAAGACGCTTCATGGATTCCCCCTTTGGTCACCTGCGAGCGCCCGTGCGCTCGCGGTGTCACGTTACGGAGGAGGCTACGCCTACGGGCCGACTAAGTAAAGGATTTTAGCAGCCGGTGCTCTAGAGGAATCAGCGGGCGGCGGCTGCCTCGGCCGTCATCGCCGCGATCACGTGATCGAAGAGGGTCAGCAGCGTGCTCTTGACCGACTCCCGCTCGCGGGCGTCGCACCACAGGAGCGGTACGCCTTCGGAGATGTCGAGCGCATAGCGCACGGTGTCGAGCGGTGGGTTGTGGTTGTGATCGAACACGTTGAGGCCGACCACGAACGGGATGCTCCGCTTCTCGAAGTAGTCGACCGCGTAGTAGCAGTCGTCGAGGCGGCGGGTGTCGACGAGCACGACTGCTCCCAGGGCGCCGTCGACCAGGTCGTCCCACATGAAGCCGAAGCGGTCCTGACCCGGCGTTCCGAAAAGGTAGAGCACGAGATCATCGGTGATGCCGATCCGCCCGAAGTCCATGGCCACCGTGGTGGTCGTCTTCTGCTCGACGAGGGAGGTGTCGTCGATGCCGAAGCTCTGATCGGTGATGGCGGCCTCGGTGCGCAGCGGCTTGATGTCGCTGACGCTGCCGACGAAGGTCGTCTTGCCGACGCCGAAGCCGCCGGCGACGATCAGCTTGACCGAGGTCGGCGTGGCTTGGATTTCTTGCTCGGTGCTAGAGGGCGCGGACACCATCGATCAGCTTCCTTACTAGGTGGATGTCGTCAAGAGCGGCGGTCTGGTACACCTCGAGCACGTCGGACTCGGCCATGTCGCTCACCAGGACGAGAACGACGCCGAGGGGGAGCTCGACGAGGGCCGAGATCTCAGCGACCGACATCATTTGTGCGAGCACGTCCCAGATCTGCCGTTGGGTGGACTCGAGCCCGTCGATCGCATCGTCGGGCGACGCCCGCCGGTCGACCAGCGATTCCATGGCGACACCGGCCGAAGCTCTCGTGCGGCCGCGAGTGACGATGAACGGTCGCAGGACCTGGTGATCCAGCTCGTCGTCGTCATCGTCGTACCGGTTGGTCATGCCACCGACAACGGGTTCTTCAACTCGGCGATCAACGCCGGGGTCAGGGCCGCGCCCGCTCGCTTGCACAGGTGGGTCATCTCGTAGGCGACCTGGCCGATATCGCAGTCGCGGTCGGCGATCACGCCGAGCGTGGAGCCGTCGCCGATCGCGGTGACGAACTGGTAGCCCTCGGTCATCTCGACGATCACCTGCTCGACCGCCTTGAAGTCGTAGCAGGCGGCGGCGCCGGCGGTGAGGCTGATCAAGCCGCTCGTGATGGCGGCGAACTGCTCGACGTTCTCCCGCTGCCGGCCAGCTGATGCGGCGAGCAGCAGGCCGTCGGACGACACCGCGACCGCTTCACGGACGCCGTCGGTCCGCTCGACGAACTGCTTCAGCAGCCAGTTGAAGTCCTGGGCTTCCTTGCTGACGGCTTCCTTGCTGGCTTCCATGACGGTTCAGCTCCTTGCTCGATGCTTCTCGTACGGTCGGCGGCGTCGCGCGCTACGAGTCCTCCGAAGGGGTCGACTCAGCGGCTTCTTTGCCTTGCTGGAAGCTGCTCCATTGACTCCGGTTCTCACGGGCCGATGCTTCGACGTCACCGTCGGCATCGGAAGGACTGGCTTTAGGCACCATCGCCACCTCGGGCTTGGGGGCGGCGTCCGGAGCTTCGCCCGCCTGCCGGCGGGTGAAGCCGAACTCGGCGAGATCGTCCGGCTCGTCGACGACTTCGTTCACGGCCTCGGGATCTGCCTGTGCTGGCTTCTCGACCCGGGGGGCGGGAGCGGGGAGCCGAGCCGCCAACCCCGACTGCCGGCGAGGAATGTCGATACCGTCGACCTGCACCGACTCCTTCGGGGCATCGTCGGGACCGCGACGAGCGTCGGCCTCGTGGCTCTCGACATCGTCGTCAGCCCGGCGGGTGACCGTGTCGGCCTCGTCTCGATCGACCACGGCAGGTTGCTCGCGCTCGTTGTCGGGGGTCTCCTCGACCGGTGCTGAATCGGTCTCGCTCCGTGCAGCCTCGACGCCGGCAGTACCATCACCGGGCCCCGAGTCGACGATCTGGGTGGCACCGGATTCGATGTCGTCGCTGGTCGCGTCTTGGGCCCGGTGCTTGGCTTCGGCGATCTCGGCCAGCTTCTCCTCGGCTTCTTTGAGCATGGCCAAGGCCGCAGCCTCCGCGTCGTCGATCGACTCCGGGTCGACGGCGCCGGCGGCGTCTTGGTCCTCGGTAGCCGCAGTCTCCGTGGTGATCGCCGCCGGCAGCTCGACGGTGGCGGTGGTACCACCGGCCGGCGCCTGACCGAGGGAGATCGCGATGTCGTGCTGGCGGGCGAGCCGGCCGACGACATACAGGCCGATGTGCTGGGCCGGGACCTGCGAGAGGTCGTAGGTGGTGGCGAGCCGCTCGTTCGCAGCGTCGAGATCGGCCAGGTCCATGCCGAGGCCTTCATCGGTGACCGTGACCGTGTAGCCCTCGGCCGTCGTGCGGCCGTGGACAACGACGGTGGTCTGCGGCGGGGAGAAGTTGAGGGCGTTCTCGATCAGCTCGGCCAGGATGTGAGCCACGTCGGCCACGACGTTGCCCTGCAGGGTGCCTTCGGCGACCTGGCTCATGTCGGCTCGCTCGTACTCCTCGACCTCGGCCAGCGCAGCCTGCACGGCGTCGCGGATGTTGACCGGTGCCGACCAGCGACGGGGCGACCGCTCGCCGGCGAGCACGAGCAAGCTCTCGGCGTTGCGGCGCATACGGGTCGCGAGATGGTCGAGCTTGAACAGCGACTCGAGGGTCTCCGGGTCTGCCTCGTTGCGCTCGAGCGAGTCGATGAACCGGAGCTGGCGCTTGAGTAGCGAGTTGTTCCGTCGGCCCAGGTTGACGAACATGTCGGCGGTGTTGCGCCGGTTGACGGCCTGCTCGGTGGCGAGGCGGATCGCGGTGCCTTGCACCGAGTTGAAGGAGGAGGCGAGCTGCTCGAGCTCGTCGCCGGTCGAGAGCTCCAGCTCCGGGATCTCGATCGCGTCGAGGTCGCTGCCCTCCTGCTCGATCTGGCCCACGGCAGCCGGGAGGCCGGTGATCGCCGCGTCGGAGGCGGCGGAGGTCAGTCGCTGGATCGGACCGACGATGCCGCGGGACAGCAGGCGGGACATGACGGCGGCGGCGACGAGGCCGAGGAGGCCGGCGACCACGACCGTGCCCTGGAGGCCGGTTCGGGACGACTCGATCTGCTCGGTCACGCCGTTCAGACCACGCAGCGGGGAGAAGGCGACGAGGGCTCGCTGGTCGGAGAGGACGATCCAGTCGAAGCCCTTGAAGCCCAGGACTTGGGAACCGAGGAAGTTCGCTTCGGAGGTCCGGGTGTATCCGGTGACGGTCTCCTCGGTGATGAGGGCGCCGGCCCCTCCCTCCTCGATCGCTTGAACCAGCCCCGGGGTCGCGTCGCCGGGGTCGAGCTCGGCCATCATCCGATCGGGTGAGTGGAACGTCGCCGTTTCGGCGATGAGGCGCCCGTCGGGAAGGGCTACCGTGTAGTCGGTCGTGCTGAGCGACCGAGCGGTGGCGATCGACTGGACGAACGAGACGCTGAGCACAGCCTTCATGACGCCGAGACGGGCGCCGGTCTCGGGGTCGTCGATGCGGACCGAGATGTCGACCGAGAACACGCCGGCCGAGTCGTCGAACTCGACGTCGCTGACCGAGATCCCGTCGGCCCAGGCCTCCTGCCACCACTCCTCGTCGCTCTGCACGAAGTCGCTGGTGCGAGCGGTCAGAGCGGCGTTGAAGCCGTTGGCATCGGTGAAGAAGACCTCGCCGAACTCGTCCTTGTAGGTGAGCTCGTCTTTCAGGAACGCTTCGGCCGTCCCAGCGACCCTCGTGCTGCGGCGGATGTTGAATTGCTCTTCCAGATCGTCGATCGGGGTGCCGACGAGCCCCTGCTCGCGCGAGTACTCGCCGGCGACGGCAGCGGCGTCGACGATCGTCGGGTTGCGGGCCCAGTCGGTCACGTCGGCGACCCGTTCGAGGAGCGTCGCGTTGATCTCGCGAGCAACCGACACGGCCTGCTCCTCGGCGTTGACGGCGACGCTCTCCCGCGACAGCAGCTCCCGGCTCTCGTCGATCTGTTCGGTGGCCGTCTCACCCAGGCTGTTCAGGCCGATGAAGACCACGGTCGACAGCACGACCAGCGGCAGCAGGGCAACCACCACCGTGCGGAGCAGGATCTTCGTTCCGATCGAACGGAAGCCGTTTCTCCTCGATGAGAGGGCGTCGCTCATCTCGTTACCTTTCGACGGGGAACACGTCACACGAACGCGTTCGGCACTGTGTCGAGTCGGTCGAACACGAGCCGGAGCCAATGGGCCGGACGGCTCAATACTCTCCCCTGACCAGGACGATCGCCCGAGGTCTCGGGCTCGTCAGCCCTTCGGCCGACGGGCGCTGTCCCGCAGCACGATCAGGCGATCGCCGACGCTCAAGCGGAGCGGATCGAGCCGGGCCGGGGGCAGCCGCTCGCCGTCTCTGATCACCGCGACGAGGGTGGCGCCGGCCGGTACGGCGGCGGTGCCATCGATGATGGCGGGTGCGACCTCGACCAGCTCCATACCTCCGCCCGAATCGATCAGGTCATCGAGCACCTTGACCGCGCCCGGCACCTCGGTCGCCAAGCCCAGCATGCGGCCAACTGCGGCGGTGGCGTCGATGACCTCGTCCGCCCCGCCCTGGCGCAGCAGGTGCAAGTTCTCCTGCTCCCGACCACCGGCGACGATGTGGCCGTGGGGATTCATCTCGCGGACCGTCAGGGTCACGAGCACCGCGGTGTCGTCGCGGTTTGGGGTGATGACGACCGCCCTGGCCCGACGGACCGCGGCTCGGTCGAGCACCTCGGTCTGCGTCGCGTCGCCGTGGACGGCGACGAAGCCCAGACGGCGGGCTTGCTCGACCGCATCGAGGTCGGTGTCGACCGCCACGATGTGGTCGTGGGTGATTCCCCGGCTCAGGAGTTCGCCGGCCGCGCTCTGGCCGGTCGCTCCGAAGCCACAGATGACGATGTGATTGTCCACCCGCTGCCTCCAGCGCCTGGTCAGGATGTGTTGTCGGGACTGATCGGTCAGGACCTCGACGGTGGTGCCGACCACGAGGATCAGGAACAGGATGCGGGCTGGCGTGATCAGTACGATCGTGGCCAGACGCGATGCCGAGTCGACGGCGGTGATGTCGCCGTAGCCGGTGGTGGTGACGGTGACCGATGCGTAGTACAGAGCGTCGAGGAAGCTGATCTCGTCACCCGTGATGTCGACGTAGCCGCCGCTACCGATCCGGACGACCAAGGCGACGAACACGACCAGCCCGACCGCCAGCCCGATCCGGCGCACCACGGCTCGCACCGGTGCCTGCCGTGGCAGTGGCAAGTGGATCCGATCGAGCGATTCTCCGGAGGCCATGTCGCCGCCCATTCTTGCTGATCGACGGCCCGGCGGTGGCCACGGGCCCGCCGCCTCCCGATCAGCCGCCGGCGCCCTGCGGCAGAAGTGCCGCCGGGAGCCACCGGTAGGAGCCAGCGTCGCCGCCAGGCCCGGAACCCCGGAACGGTCGGAAGTTCGGCCAACGGGCCCTGAGGCCCAAGGACTCTGGCCCACGCCGCTTTCTCCGGCTGCACTGGCGATATGGACCGTCCCAGCAGCGAATCACGGACGCCGAACCCCGATCGGCTGCGCCGGCTGGCGTTGCGCGTCTTCCTGGTCTCCATCGCGGTGAACGCTGCCCTGGGGATCTGGGCGCTCCTCACCGACGAGTTCGGCCAGACCGAGGGCAAGGTCCTGGTCACGAGCCTCCTCGTCTCGGCCGCCATGCTGAGCGTCCTGGTGAACGCCGCCCCGCTGCAACGACGGGCGGTTTGGCCGGTGCCAGCGGTCGCCGCGGCGTCAGCGGTGGGCAGCATCGGCCTCTTCATCGTGCTGCTGTGGGCGGAGATCGACCACGAGGTGCCACTCAAGCTCGCGGCCTCGGGGCTCGTCGTCGCCGCCGCTGCGACCCTGGTGAGCCTGATCGCACTCCTGCCCTTGCGCCCCGATCACCGGCCGGTCAGGTGGCTGCACGGCGGTCTCGTCGGGCTCCTCACCGCCACCGTGCTCTGGGGGATCTGGGCCGAGCTCGATTCGAGCTGGTACGGCCGCACGGTAGGCGTGGAGAGTGTCCTCGTCGCCGCACTCACCGTGGCGATCCCGGTACTGGGGAGGTTCGGGATGCAGCCCATCGAGCGGCGGCGACCGGTGCGTCGGGTCACCTCGACGGCAGCCGATGGAGGCGGGCTGTCTCGCCTCGCCGTCGGCCAGGCCGCAACCGCCAGTCCGATCTCGATCGAGCCGGCGGCTTCGGTCCGGACACTGATCGATCGCCTCGTCGCCGCCGACGGAAACTTCGCCGTCGTCGAGAGCAGTGGGGGCGTGGAAGGCGTGATACGGGCCGGAGACGTGCTACGGCTCGTTCACGATCGGGCCGATCTCGACCACGTGACCGCGGCCGAGGTGATGTCGACCGATCCGGCCACGATCGCTGCCGATGCGACGATCGACGAGGCCGCCCGGGCGATGATCGACAACCATCTCGGGCACCTGCTCGTCGTCGGCGACGGGCGAGCCGTGGTTTCGGTTCACGACGTGCTGGCCGCGCTGGCAACGTCGCGCTGAGTCGCGCTGAAGACCAGCCGACAGCTCCTGCCAGCAAGACCAGCGCCGCAGGAGCGGGGCGAGGACGCCGTCGGTCTAGCGGTTTAGCCGATCTTGATCTTGCGGGGCTGATCCTGCTCGGCCTTCGGGATCGTGATGGTCAGCTCGCCATCGGCGAGGCGGGCGCTGATGGCCTCGGGATCGAACTCGCCGCCGACCGTGACCTCGTAGCGGAAGGAGCCGGTCACCCTGCGGCGCTGCCGGAGCACGCCCTTGCGCTCCTTCTCCTTCCGCTCACCGGTGATGACCACGGTCCGGCCCCGCGTCTCGACCTCGATGTCCTTCTTCTTGACCCCAGGCAACTCCACTTCGATCATCCAGGCATCATCGGACTCCTCGATGTCAGCCAGCGGGGTGAAGTCCACCCCTTCGAAGCCGCTGAGCAGCGCCGGCCACCGTGGCGGGCGGTGACCGAACCGCCGGGCCCACGCCTCGAGCTCGGCGAAGGGATCCCACGAAGGCGACCCAGCAGCGGGCGCGTCGGGCGCAGCTTCTCTCACTTCAACATCGGTCACGGCACGTCCTTCCTTGTCGTCGCGGTAAGCAACCTGGATGGTCATCGTCGTCGTGCCGAACGGTCCCGCCAAGGGCCCAAGGTCCTGCCGGTGACCTTGGGCCCTCCCGAGCTGCCGGCCGCTCGCCGAGGATGGGGCAATGACGTTAGAAACCCTGACCGGGGCCCAGCAGCGGCTGACGGCCGCTGGTTTCACCGAGCACCTCGTCGTCGACGACGGCCGGCTCCGCAGCACGTCGACCGGCGATCTCCATGATCCTGAAGCCCTGCGGGTGGCCGAGATCGTGCGCTTCGAGGGCGAGTCCGATCCCGACGACGAAGCGATCCTGCTGGCCATCGCCGGCCGTGACAACGCACCGATCGGCACGATGGTCACCGCGTACGGCCCCAACGCCAGCGATGAGGAGGCAGAGATGCTCCGCCATCTCCACCGCGTGCTCGTATCGCCCGAGGAGCGAGCGGCCCACGATGAGCACGACCACATTGGCGCAGTGTTCGCCGACCGCACGAGCGCCGAGGCCGCCATCGACGACCTGCGGGAGATCGGCCTAGGGAGCGACCACCTCGGGACCGCCATCGCGGATCGCGATCGGATCGTGTTCGAGCACGACGAGTCGGAGGACTTCCTCCACGACGTCGAGGCGGGCGTCGCCACCGGAGCGGTCATGGGCCTGGTGGGTGGGATGCTGATCTTCGGCCTCGCTCTGCCCGGCGTGGGAACACTGGGCGTCGGTGGGATCCTCGCGGTGGGCGCCGCAACCGGACTCGGCGGTGCACTGTTCGGCGGCTTCGCCGGAGTGGGCGCCGCCAGTCGTGACCTCGCCGAGCATGAGCGGCTCCGTCATACACCCCTGGGCGACGGTGAAGTCCTGGTCGTCGCCTGCAGCCACGACCACGCCACCCTCGTCGAGCGAGCGCTGCAACGTCACGGAGGTCGACTCCTCCCACCCGGCGCCGTCGCCGATGGCTGATCGCCGGCCCAGCGTCGCTCAGCGCGACGAGCGATGCTCAGAGTTGCGGGCCGTCGCCGCCGTCGGCCTGGCTGCAGCCCTTCTGGCCACCGCCTGTGGCGACGAGGCGGCATCGGTTGCAGCTGCCGACGCTGAACGGATCGAGCTCCCAGCGACACGAGCCGCAGAGGCCTCGGACGCGATCAGCGACTTCGGCTGGGACCTCTATCGGGCGCTGGCGGTCGACGAAGCCAACGTCGTGTTCTCGCCCCACAGCATCGGCGTGGCCCTGGCCATGACCCGAGTCGGGGCCGGGGGCGAGACGGCGGCCGAGCTCGACGCCGTGCTCGGCGTCGAGTCGATCGACACCTACGAGGAGTCGATCAACGCACTCGACCTGGCGTTCGCCGCCTCCGCCAGGACCGTCGAACTGTCCGACGGCACCACGGCCGACGTCGAGCTCGACAGCGCCAACGCGCTGTGGGCCCAGGACGGCTTCCGGTTCGAAGACGCATTCCTGACGGCGCTGGCGGAGAGCCACGGTGCCGGAGTGCACCTCGTCGACTATGCCGGAGAGAACGAGGCCGCCCGACTGGAGATCAACTCCTGGGTAGCCGATCGAACCAGCGATCGGATCGACGAGCTGATCCTCCCAGGCGTGTTGTCGGCGTTGACCCGGCTCGTGCTGACGAACGCCGTGTACTTCCGGGCGCCCTGGGAGCACCCCTTCGAACCCGAGGCCACCAACGACGGGATCTTCACCAGGCTCGACGGCGCCCAGGTGACGGTCGAGCTGATGGCGACCTCGGAGACGTTCCGCTACGGCCGGGTGGGGGAGACGCAGGCCATCGAGCTCCCCTACGCCGGAGGGGAGCTCTCGATGCTTCTGCTCGTGCCAGACGAAGGCACCTTCGGGGCGGTCTCGTCGACGATGGACCGCCAGCAGCTCGAGACCATCGTCGAGTCGCTGGCGCCGGCCCAGGTCGATCTGGCGCTGCCGAGGTTCGAGTTCACGACCCACGCCGGCCTGGTTCCCGTCTTGCGATCCCTCGGGGTGTCGCTGGCGTTCGACCCCGACCTCGCCGATTTCTCGGCGATGACGACCGAGGGCGACCTGTACGTCTCCGACGTCGTGCACGAAGCGTTCATCGCCGTCGACGAGGCGGGCACCGAAGCGGCGGCTGCGACCGCGGTCGTGATGGACCTCAACGCCGCCCCGGGCGACACCGTCGCCCTCACCGTCGATCGTCCGTTCCTCCTGCTCCTTCGCCACGGGGACACGAACGGTGTGCTCTTCGTTGGCCACGTCGTCGACCCCTGACTCGCCCGACCCGCTCGACCGCCAGATGACCAACGGCCCTACCCTCCCGGAGGCGGTACACCCATAGTCGCTCCCATCCGTTCCGACGACATCTCGGTCGACGATCATGCCTGAGCAGCCATACGAACCAGCTGATCGCACCCGGCCGCCGCTACGACCGCAGCCAGCCAGCGGAGACGACGACAGCTCGGAGCCGGGCTGGAAGACCGAAGGCTTGGGCTCGGGGAGATCCGAGGGAACGGAACGCTGGCAGTGGCCCGGCGGTCGCTGGTTCTGGGCGATCGTCGCCGGGCTGTTCGTCTTGAACTGGCTCGTGGCGAGTCTGCTACTCGATGACGCCGTCTCTCGCCTGACGATTCCCTATACCGGCTTCGTGTCAGAGGTCGAGGGCGGCAACGTCGTCGAGGTCTCGGCCCGGGGCGAGACCATCCAGGGCACGTTCATCGACCCGGTCACCGACCCGGAGCAGCCCGGCGTCGAGTGGACCGAGTTCGAGACCCAACGACCCGAGTTCGCCGACGACGACCTCTTCGCGGTGCTGACCGACCAGGGGGTCGAGGTCAGCGCAGAACCCACCGACCAGCCAGCGCCGTTCTGGCAGCAACTGCTCTTCGGCTTCGGGCCAACGCTCCTGATCCTCCTCCTGCTGTTCGGGTTCTTCCGGCGCATGGGTCGGGGGCTCGGCGGGCTCGGTGGCCTGGGTTCGAGCAGGGCGACCCGGTACGAACCGACCGAGAATCGCGTGACGTTCGATGAGGTGGCCGGCATCGACGAGGCGGAGGCCGAGCTGGCCGAGGTGGTCGACTTCCTCCGCAACCCGGCCAAGTACACCCAGCTCGGCGCCGTCATCCCCCGAGGGGTGCTGTTGTCGGGCGTGCCGGGCACCGGGAAGACCCTCCTGGCACGGGCCGTCGCTGGCGAGGCCGACGTGCCGTTCTTCTCGATGGCGGCGTCCGAGTTCGTGGAGATGATCGTCGGTGTCGGAGCCAGCCGGGTTCGCGACCTGTTCAACCAGGCCAAGGCGGCAGCACCGTCGATCATCTTCATCGACGAGATCGACGGCATCGGCCGAGCCCGGGGGGCGGCGATGTCGTTCGGAGGCCACGACGAGCGCGAGCAGACACTGAACCAGATCCTGACCGAGATGGACGGCTTCACCGGGAACGAGGACGTGGTCGTCATGGCCGCAACCAACCGACCCGACGTGCTCGACCCGGCCCTGCTGCGGCCCGGTCGCTTCGATCGGCACGTCGTGGTCAACGCCCCAGACCGCCAGGGGCGCACGGCGATCCTGGGCGTCCACACCCGGATGGTGCCACTCGACCCCGGCCTCGATCTCACCGACGTGGCATCGATGACCCCGGGGATGGTCGGCGCCGATCTCCGCAATCTCGTCAACGAAGCGGCGTTGATGGCGGCCCGCCGTCAACACACGACGGTCGGCCTCAGCGACTTCACCGACGCCCTCGAGCGGATCGTCCTCGGCGCCGAGCGCAAGATCATGCTGTCACCGGAGGACCGCGAGCGAACAGCGTTTCACGAAGCGGGTCACGCCCTGCTCGGGATCCTGCAGCCGGGGGCGGACCCCGTGCGCAAGGTCTCGATCGTTCCCCGCGGGCGGGCGCTGGGGGTCACGCTGCAGAGCCCCGAGACCGACGTGTACTCCTACGCCGAGTCGTACCTCCGGGGCAAGATCACCGGCGCCCTCGGAGGACGAGCCGCCGAGGAGCTCGTCTACGGCGAGCCGACGACCGGGGCCGAGAACGATCTGGAGCAGGCGACCCAGATCGCTCGTCGAATGGTCGGACGATGGGGGATGTCGGATGCGATCGGCCCGGTCTCGGTGCTGCCGAGCGAGGACCGGCCGGCGTTTCCGCTGATGACCAACGAGATGTCACCTGAGACCCAGGCGCTGATCGACGCCGAGGTCAGGCGCATCGTCGACGACTGCCACGCCGCCGCGTTGGCCGCGCTCGGTGCCAACCGGTCGAAACTCGATGCGCTGGCCGCAGCTCTCCTGGAGCACGAGACGCTCGAGGAGGAGGAGGTCTACATCATCGCCGGTCTGACCGAGGTCCCGGGCGACGAGCCAGGATCGGAATCGGTTCACGGCCAGCGCGCCCGGTGACCGGTCAGTCGTTCACGGGCTCGGCGATGGGCGGGCTGGCGGCGAACGTCGTGGTTCGCCCGCTCCAGTCGACGACCTGCGCCCGACCCTCCCCATCGAGAAGATCCCAGCGATAGCCGGTGGCGTCGGCGAAGGTCACGTCGAAGTGCTCGAGCCGATCCCCGGCGTCCCACCGGGCCCGCCCACAGTGGGGAAGGCTGTCCCACGACAGCACCCGTGACCCGTCGGCCACGAGCTCCACGTCCTGCGTACCCCACTCCCCCCGCAGAGCGACCGAACGCAGTGAGCCATCGTTGTCGAGGGTGTTCTCGACAACGGCCAGTCCCGGGTAGTCGACCGTCTCGACGGTCGCACCGTAGAGATTCCTCACCACTTCGACCGACGCCGGCTCGATCCGCTGGGCCGGCGAATGGCCGGGGGGATGCTCGATGACGACGACACCGGTCGACGCCAACTCGATCTCGAAGCGGCCGACCACCTCTCCGTCGGATCCGCGGCGGTCGATCTCGATCCGGCCGTCCGCCGTCCGCACGGTCGTCGTGCTCGTGCCGTCGGGGCGGTCCACTCGAACGGTCGTCGTGAGGTCGTCGGCGGTCGGCCCCTGCTCCGAGCCGCTCATGGCCGCGGTGGCAGCCGGACGGTGATCATGTAGCCATCGTGCTCGCCGAGCCGGTTGCGCCCTAGGGGCGAACGTCCCGGCGGAGGTCGAGTGCCGCTCGTCGGGACCATTGGCTCTGATGCTTGGCCTCCTGCTTGGCCATGCTTGTCGCATGTCGCGATCGGTGGTCCTCGGAGCCCTGCTGCTCGTGGCGGTGGCCTGTGGCCCCGGCCCCGACGAGGTGGGGAATCGCCCGCCCGCAATCGCCGCCGATAGCACAGCCCGGTCGAGGGCCGATTCTCAGCCGATCGATCCCGGTCCCACCCAGCCTCGCCCGACTGTGACGGCGGCCGACACAGGCGCCACCTCGACGGAACCACCGCCCGAGCTCCGCCGCTTCACGATGGCGTTCACCGGTGACTTCCTCCTCCACAATCGGGTGAACGCTACCGCTGCCGCCCACGGTGCGTCCCGCTCGGGACGGGGCTACGA
>JAOTYQ010000498.1 GCA_029861725.1 Acidimicrobiia bacterium
CTACGCACTGTCGGATTCTACGTGCGGCGGCCGCCAGCACGCTCAGACCAGGTCGAGGATCTCGGGGTCGCCGGGTAGGACCGACGCCGCTTCGATCCCGAGCCAGCTCTGGGCCAGCGTGCCGAGGTAGGCGTCGAACGGGACCTCGGTCCGGAGGTTCCCGTTGCCATCGGCCTCGGACAGCCCGTCGTTGCCGCCCTCCAGCTCCACCACGACCAGCACTCGGTCGTCGATCGCGTCGGGCAGGAGCCGGCCCTCCGGGTCGGGAGAGGTGTTGGCCCTCGACACGACCCCGATCTGGGTGCTCGGTTCGGCCACGGTCGGCCGCTCGGTCGCCCTGGTCTCGCGACCGGAGTAGATGTCGCCGGCTCCGGCCGCGGCGGCACCACCGGCCTCCATCACCTGGAGGAACGTCCGCCGGTCGAGCACTCGGGCTGCCAGTCCCTCGCCGTTGTCGGCTTCGTCGGTGTCGGTGTCGGTGTCGGTGTGGGTGTCGGTCTCGGGGCGGTCGGTATCGCCGGGGAGAGCGGCTTCGTCGGTCTCGATGTCGTCGTGGTCGCGTCTCATGTGAGCTGGAACTCCGGGCTGCTGAAGGCGAGACGCCACCGGATCTCGGCCCGCGATTCCTCGTCGAGGTCTGCCCCTACCCCTACTCGGTTGAGCGCATCGAGTGTCTCCTGACCAACCGAGTACAGCCCTGTCCAAGACGTGATCGACCGTGCCGGGCATCGGCTCATAGAAGTCGGCAAAGTCGATGGCGAAGACCAGCGAGCCGCCCGGTGCGGGGGCGGCCGTACTCGCTGTGCTCGAACTGCGGGTGTGCGACGATGCGGTCGACCAACGGCTTGATCTCCAGGTCCTGGCTCCGCCACCACCGACCCATCTCCACCGGCGGAAGGCTCGTCGAGCCACCCGCCGGCCAGGTGGTGCCACAGCTTGTTCGACACGTAGGCCGCGGTGGCGAGGTCGTCGCAGAGGTGGTCGACGATCATGCCTGTGTCGAAATCGGCTTGCTTGCCCCGGAACAGCAGTGGGGCGATGAACGCCCGCTCGCGATCGAAGACGACCTCGTTCGTCTCCTGATCGACGGTCCACCCGGCCAGCGCTCTCGCTGCGGTGCGAACGTCGTCTTCGGTGAAGTTCCCGAGCCCGACGGTGAACAGCTCCATCAGTTCCCGGGCGAGGTTCTCGTTGGGCTTGGAGGCGAGCGAGCCGTCGCCGTCGAGGTATTGCAGCAGCGCGCCGTCGACGACGAAGCCCTGCAGCAGGTCGCGGAAGTTGCCCATCGCGTGGGTGCGCAGCAGCTCGAGCTGCCGGCTCACCAACACGTCCGAGGTGACCTCGGCGTGGTGGGTCGTGAGGTGGGTGTGCCAGAACCACACCATCCGCTCGTAGAGCCCGCTCGACGGGCTCATCATGCGTTCGAGCCACCAGTCGATGATGTCTTGTGTGCCTGAGAATCCTGGCCATCCGACCGACGGCCGGGTCCCTCGGAACCAGATTCATGCCGACACTATGGGTAGCGTCGTCGCAGGAACGTCAGGTCGGTGGGTCGTTCTCGATCGAGCGCGGTGCGTCGGGCGGGAGCCCAGGGCCGGGCCCGGCTCCGCCGCTGGCCGCCGGGCGGGATGAGCGGTCCTCCGCCCATTGATCGACCAGCCGGCGGGCCTCCTCCTCGGCGTCGATCTGCCGGTAGGCCTTCTGCCAGTTGCGGTGCTGCTTCAGGCCGCGGGAGAAGTCGCGCAGGTACCGGAAGAGGAAGCCGGCGATCCCGAGCTCGGCCCACTGGCGGACGTGGACCAGCTCGTGGGCGAGCAAGAGGCTCGATCCGCTCGGCGGTACCTCGCGGGCGAGGAACACGAAGCGGCCGAGAGCCAGCCCGGCATATGGGCCGGGCAGGTCGGGGATACGGACCACCCAAACCCGTTGCGAGAGATCGGCTGAGATCAGGTGGTAGGCATCGACCTCTTCGCTGGTGAGACGACGTATCCGCCGCCGCGATGGTCTGCGGGCTGCCATGGGCCAATCCTAGTAGCGGCGACTCTCGCCGTGGTCGAGCACCCTGGCCCCGGACCGAGCTGTGATCGGGGCTCGCCCGCACGAAGGGCACGGTGACTGGGAACGGCGAGGAGAGGCCGCTACGAGACCTAGCCTTGACCCCGTGGGTCTCAAGAAGTTCGCCCTCGCCCTCGCGGTCGTGATCGCCGTCCTGGCCTGGTTCGCATTCGGTCCCTGTCTCAGGAGCGATCTGGTGGCCGCCCGCCCGGTATCCGGCAGTCGGATCCTGTCCCGCAATCTCCGCCTGGCCCGACTCGGTCTGCGCGGCGGAAGGCGCTACGCGCTGCACCGAGCGCGGAGGACGTTCGCCTCGGCCGAGCGTCGCGAGGAACTGAACACCGAGTTCCAGCTCCGCACTGCCGAGGACGTCACCGCCGAGCTCGGGAACATGAAGGGGGCGATGATGAAGATCGGGCAGATGGCCAGCTATCTCGACACCGGACTGCCTCAGCACGTGCGCCAGACCATGGCGTCCCTCCAGCACGACGCGCCGCCGATGGCGCCGGAGCTCGCGGCCGAGGAGATCAGGCGCGAGCTCGGTGTGGGACCCGACCAGCTGTTCCTCGAGTGGGACGAGGTGCCGATCGCCTCGGCCTCGATCGGCCAAGTCCACCGGGCGATCACGCAGGATGGTCGGGCGGTGGCGGTCAAGATCCAGTATCCGGGTGTGGCCGACGCAGTCGCCTCCGACCTCGGCAATGCTGGCTGGATCTTCGGCGCTCTCGCCTCGCTGTTTCCCGGTGTCGATCCCGAGCCGATCGTGGCCGAGATCAAGGATCGGCTCTACGAGGAGCTCGACTATCGGAACGAAGCCGAGAACCAGCGGCACTTCCACCGGTATTTTGACGGGCACCCGTTCATCTCGGTCCCCGCGGTCGTCGACGAGCTGTCGACCGCCCGGGTCCTCACGACCGATCTGGCCGTCGGCTCGCGGTTCTCCGACGTGGTCGACTGGCCGGAGGAAGAGCGGAATCTGGCGGCGGAGACGCTGTTCCGGTTCTCGTTCGGGGCGATCTACCGGCTGCACGCCTTCAACGGCGATCCCCATCCCGGGAACTACCTGTTCAATCGGGGTGGGAAGGTCAGCTTCCTCGACTTCGGGCTGGTCAAGAGGTTCGAGCCGGCCGACACGATCCTGTTCGAGAACCTGATCCGGGAGATGGTCGTCAACCGAGACGCTGCCGCGTTCCGCAAGATCGTCGAAGACGCGGGGATTCTCGATCCCGATGCCCCGTTCGATGACGCCACCGTCGCCGAGTACTTCAGCTACTACTACCAATACGTGATGACCGACGGACCGCTCACCTTCGACGCGGACTACGCAGCGGGCGGCGTCCAGCACCTCTTCGACACCGGCGGCCCCTACGGCGAGCTGATGAAGCGCCTCAACGTTCCCCCCTCGTTCGTCGTGATCCAGCGGATCACCCTTGGCCTCATGGGCCTGTTCGCCCAGCTGCAGGCCACCGGGAACTGGCAGCGCATCGCGAAGGAGCTCTGGCCGTTCACGTCGGCGTCACCGTCGACCCCGATGGGGGAGGAGATCCGGGCCTGGCGCCGCTCGATCGGCGGGGACGAGCACGGCATCTAGATGCCGGAGGTCTCGTCGGTAACCGATGCTGGGCTCACGGTCGGCGGCGGGGCGGCGGACAATGCTCGGGTGGGCATCGGTCGGGCCACGGTCCGTCTTGGCCGAGATAGAGCCGTGGCCCGCCCTCTCGCTGCTCGGCCACCAGCTCCCGGATCATCGCCACGAACCGGGGATCGGTGCCGACGGTGGCCACTCGGATGAGGGTGACACCGAGACGGGCGGCCGTGGCCGCCGCCTGAGTGTCGAGATCGTAGAGGACCTCCATATGGTCGCTGACGAAGCCGACGGGCACGAGCACGACCTCGTCGATGCCGTCCTGGGCGAGCGCCTCGAGGTGGTCGTTGATGTCGGGCTCGAGCCACGGCACCGCCGGTGGGCCACTGCGGCTCTGGAAGGCGAGGTCGTAGCCGTCGATGCTATGGGTCGAGGCGTCGGCGACGAGTTGGGCGGCCTCGTGTAGTTGGGCCACGTAGTCGCATCCCTGGGCCATCGACTGGGGAATGGAGTGCGCGGCGAAGACGACGCGGGTCGTCGGCGGCAGAGTACCACCGCTGGAGGGGCGTCCCGCCAGGGAGCGGTCGAGGCTGGCCGCCATCGCCTCGATGAACCCGGGGTGGTTGTAGTAGAGCCTGAGCTTGGTGAGCAGCGGTGCGTTCACTCCGACGGCCTGGGCGGCGGCTGCGAGGTCTTCGCGGTACTGGCGACACCCCGAGTACGAGCCGAAGGCGGAGGTCACGAACACGGCGGCGTGGGTCACGCCGTCGGTCGCCATTTGGGCGACCGTATCGGCGACGAACGGGTGCCAGTTGCGGTTGCCCCAGTAGACCTCGAGATCTATGCCGTTGGCCGCCAGGTCGGCCTTACACGCCGCCACCAAGGCCCGGCACTGATCGTTGATCGGGGAGCGCCCACCGAAGAGGGCGTACTGCTCGGCCACGGCGGCCAGTCGCTCGTCTGGCACGCCCCTCCCCTTGGTGACGTTGCGCAGAAAAGGAAGCACGTCGTCGGCCTTCTCGGGGCCGCCGAACGACAGCAGGAGG
>JAOTYQ010000499.1 GCA_029861725.1 Acidimicrobiia bacterium
AGCTCGACGCCGTGGCCCGTCCTGAAGGGGAGATGCTCGGTCGATACCTCGTGATGATCCAGGTCCAACGGCAGGACTTCAACGGCCGGGTGCTGACGATCCGCCAGGACGATCTCCGAGCGGTGGCCTGCATCCTTGGCGTCGAGATCGAATCGGCGGTCGATCGCTTGGCCGACCTCGGCCTCACCCACGTCCGACCCGCGCCCTGATCGTCGCCGCTCCCGCCGGCACCCGCGCCGCGAGCGCGTCGAGCAGCCGAACCGGCGGGCCCGACGACCAAGCCTCGAGGCCGGTGAACAGCCGGGCAGCCCCGGTGGCCCCGATCACTCCGCCGTCACATCGGAGGTCGTCGATGACCGCCCGCCACCGGGGTGCCCAAGGGAAGCGGTCGGCGACCGCAACGGCGAGGTCGGCCAGCGCGAGCACGTCGGCCGCGGGATCGGCGGACCTGCCCCGCGGCGGAGGAGCAGGACTGCACAGCACCGGCCGGAGACGGTCGGCGCCGGCGACGATCACGTGGTCGAGCCGGAGGTTGCCGTGCACCAGGCCACGCCGGTGGAGGTCGGCCACGGTGACCGCCACCGCAGCGAGGAACCCCGCTCCCGCCCGGAGGGTCAGGCGGCAGGTTCGGAGCGTGAGCAGCCCGGCGTGGTCCGTGATCAGCACTCCGGCTGCGGGCGTCACCCGCCGAACCCGAACCACGTCGGGATGGCGGGCAGCGACGAGCCAGCGACCCTCGGCCTCGGTGAGCGAGCTGACCAGTGATGGTCGGTTGGGGGCGGGCTCGGCCTCGTCGATCGCCCGCCGTCGCTTGACGACGACAACCCGTCGGCCGATCAGCTCGATCGAGCTCGTCGTCGTGATCCGGCCGTTGCGCTCACCCATCGGTTCGCCTCCCCGTGATTGTGGCAAAGCTCTCGTTGCCGACGCTGGGGGAAGCTACGCTGGATGGCCACGATGCTAACTAGTTCGTGCCGAATCCCTTTGTCGACGGCCCCCTTCCCCCCTGGTCGAGCGACCGCACGGCACCCTCACCCGACCACACCGACGTGATGTCGCCACCGTCGGTGAAGATCAACGTGCCCGGCAACCACCTGATGGCCGGGCTCGTCGGTGAGCGTGACCAGAACCTCCGCGCGGTCGAGGACTCCTTCGACGCGTCGATCCACGTGCGGGGCAACGAGATCTCGGTGCAAGGAAGCCAGGCGGCGGAAGCGGCTCAGGTGTTCGAAGAGCTCGTTCTGATCCTCCAGGAGGGTCAGAACCTGGAACGGTCGGCCGTGCTGCAGGCGATCGACATGGTCCGGGCCGACGAGCGCCCATCGCGGATCCTCACCGACCAGGTACTGACCACCCAGCGGGGCAAGGCGGTCCGGCCGAAGACCGCCGGCCAGAAGCGCTACCTCGACGCCATCCGCAACAACATCGTCACCTTCGGGATCGGGCCGGCCGGAACCGGCAAGAGCTGGCTCGCCGTGGCGTGTGCGGTCAGGGCGATGCAGAACAAGGAGGTGGAGCGAATACTGCTGACGAGGCCGGCGGTCGAGGCCGGCGAGCGGCTCGGGTACCTGCCGGGCGACTTGATGTCGAAGGTCGACCCATACCTGCGACCCCTCTACGACGCGCTGCACGACATGGTCGGGGCCGACGGGTCCGCCCGGCTGTTCGAGCGCAACGTGGTCGAGGTGGCGCCCCTCGCGTTCATGCGGGGCCGCACGCTCAACGACAGCTTCATCATCCTCGACGAGGCTCAGAACACCACGCCCGAGCAGATGATGATGTTCCTCACCCGGATCGGGTTCAACTCACGAGCCGTGGTAACCGGCGACGAGACCCAGGTCGACGTGGCCGGTGGGCGGAGCGGCCTGGCCGATCTGGAGAAGATCCTCGGCGGGATCGAAGGGCTCGGCTTCGTCCGACTCGGGTCCGGCGATGTGGTCCGGCACCGGATCGTGCAGGACATCGTCGACGCGTACGCCCGCCACGAGGAGGTGAGACGCCGATGACCGCCGATCCGAGCCTGCTGACCGTCGACGGACACGACGAGACCGCAGCTGGGCTCGGGCCGATCGAGCGGTGGTGCGACGTGGCCCGCCGAACGCTGGAGGACGAGGGCGTCGCCGGCGGCACGCTCGACCTGATCTTCGTCGATCCCGAGCCGATGGCGAAGCTCAACCGCGAGCATCTCGGTTCCGATCGGCCGACGGACGTTCTCGCGTTCCCCCTCGACGGTCCGGATCGCTCGAGTCCGGGCCCCGGCGACCCCCCGGCCCACCTGGGTGACATCGTCGTCTGCCCTTCGGTGGCGGCCGCCCAGGCCCCCGAGCACTGCGGCGATCCGGAGGCGGAGCTGACCCTGCTGATCGTCCACGGTGTCCTGCACGTGCTCGGCCACGACCACGCCGAGCCGTCCGACACAGCGGCCATGCAGGCTCGCGAGCGGCACCACCTAGCCCGGTACGGCTATCGCCACCCGGTACCGGTCTGATGGCGGCGTCACCGTCGGCGAGCGCAATCTGGGCGGTCGCCGTCATGGCGGCCGAACTGACCTCGAACCACCTGCTCGCCCTGGCCGCGATCGTGGTGCTGTTGCTGGTGGCCGTCGCCCTCGTGGCGGCCGACGAGGCCATCACGAGGACGAACGCCGTCCGGGCTGCGTCGATGGCGAACTCCGACCCGAAAAGAGTCGCCCGCCTCCTCCGGATCCTCGAAGAGCCCGAGGCCGTCATCAACCCGCTGCGGCTCGTGGTGCTGATCGTCCAGCTCACGGAGACGACGATCGTTGCCCTGCTCGCCAACCACTTCCTCTCGTGGCTGCCGGCGGCCGCGGTCGTCGCCCTCAACATCTGCCTGGTGTTCGTGGTGGGCGAGGCCGTGCCCCGAACCCTCGGCATCCTCCGGGCCGAACGGGTCGCCCTCGCTCTGGCCCGACCGGTCGAGCTGCTCGTCGGGTTTTGGCCCATCCGCCTCCTGGCCAACGCACTGATCTCGGTCACCAACGTCGTCGTGCCCGGCCGGGGCCTCCGCAAGGGCCCCTTCTCGATGCCGGAGGAGCTGATCGCACTGGCCGACGCCGCCGTCGAGGACGCCGTCCTCGACGAGGACGAGCGCGACCTCATCGAGTCGGTGATCGAGTTCGGTGGCACGGTCGTGCGGGAGGTGATGGTGCCCCGGACCGACATGACGACAGTGAGCCTGGATGTCACGGTGGAGGAAGCGTTGGAGGTCACGTCGGCCGCCGGGTTCTCCCGAGTCCCGGCCCTCGGCGACAACGTCGACGACGTCGTAGGCCTCGTCTACGTGAAGGACCTGATCCGAGCGGAGCTCGACGGCCGGCCCGATCAGCGGGTTGCGACCCTGCTCCGGCCGTCGCGCTTCGTGCCCGAGACGAAGAAAGTGGCCGAACTGCTCAAGGAGATGCAGCAGGAGCAGTTCCACATGGCGATCGCGGTCGACGAGTACGGAGGCATCGCCGGACTCGTCACCCTCGAAGACCTCATCGAGGAACTCGTCGGTGAGATCGTCGACGAGTACGACGTCGAGGAGCCGCTGGTCGAGCGCGAGATCGACGGCACCCTCCGGGTCGACGCCCGAATCTCGATCGACGAGCTGAACGACCTGGCCGCCATGAACCTGCCAGAAGGCGACTGGGACACGGTCGGTGGTCTCGTGTTCGACCGGTTCGGGCGGGTACCCACCGTTGGTGACACGTGCGACGTCAACGGCTACATCCTCCGAGTCGAGCGGCTGCAGGGCCGTCGGATCACGAGGGTGAAGATCCTCCGCTCCGAGTCCCAGGTGCTCGACCCGATCGTCGAGCCGGCGGAATGAGCGACGAGATCGGCTTCCGGTCGGGCTTCGTCGCGCTGGCGGGCCGGCCAAACGTCGGGAAGTCGACGTTGCTCAACCGGCTCGTCGACCGCAAGGTGTCGATCGTGTCCGACAAGGCCCAGACGACCCGTCACCAGGTCCGCGGCGTGCTGACCAGGCCCGAGGGTCAGATCGTGTTCGTCGATACGCCCGGCATCTCGAAGCCTCGAAGCGAGCTGGGGGCTCGGTTGAACGAGTCAGCGGCGGCGGCCCGGGCTGACGTCGATGTGGTCTGCCTCGTGCTCGACGCCCGCGCCGGCATCGGGCGGGGTGATCGCCGCCTGGTCGAGCAGCTCGATCCCGCCTCGTCCGTCGTCGTCCTCAACAAGATCGACGGGCTCGACCCGGCCAAGGTCTTCAGCCAACTCGAAGTGGCCTCCGAGTTCGGATTCGCCGACTACTTCCCCGTCTCGGCGTTCACCGGCAAGGGTGTTCACCAGTTGGCGGAGCACCTCCTGGCGCTGATGCCGGAAGGTCCGCGCTGGTATCCGGACGACACGGTCAGCGACACCCCGGAACAGCTGTGGGTTGCGGAGCTGGTGCGAGAGCAGCTGCTCCGGGTCACCCACGACGAGGTTCCGCACTCGGTCGCCACCCGGGTGACCGAATGGGAGTGGCCCCGGATCCGGGTCGAGATCCTCGTCGAGCGCAACTCGCAGAAGGGGATCGTGATAGGCAAGGGCGGCAAGGTCCTGAAGGATGTCGGCGTCCGGGTCCGTCGGCAGCTTCCGAAGGGGGCGTTCCTGGAGCTGGTCGTGTCGGTCGATCCGAACTGGCAACAGGACCGCACCGCCATCGAG
>JAOTYQ010000500.1 GCA_029861725.1 Acidimicrobiia bacterium
GAGGTCCCGCCAGCGCTCGCGGCCGGTGAGTTCCACGCCGTCCGGGTGACCGGTGCCGCCGGCCCCGACCTGACCGCCGTCGCGGTCGGGTCCGAACCGGTCCCCGTGACCGGTCCCGCGGTGGGCGCCGAGGCTCGGGGATGAACGCCACTGCCGACGTCAGTCTCATCGGGGAGTCCCGATGGGCGCGGGCCGCCAACGCGCTCACCGTTTTTCGGTTCGCGATGGCTCCCGTGCTCGCCGTCCTCGTCGCCGCCCAGAACCCGTGGTGGCTCACGTTCTGGATCGGGTGGGGCCTCGGCGCGACCGACGTCATCGACGGTTCTCTGGCCCGCCGGGCCACCCCCACCCGCCTCGGGGCGTTCCTCGACCCGCTCGCCGACAAGGTCGTGGTCCTGCTGGTCGGCTTCACCCTGGTCGGCGTCGGCCGCTTCCCGCTCCTGCCGATGGCGATCATCGCCGTGCGGGAGGTCGGGATCATGGCGTACCGCAGCTACTGGACGCGGCGAGGTCTCGCCATCCCCGCCCGTCGCTCGGCGAAGTACAAGACCCTGGTCCAGGGCGTGGCCCTGGCCGCCGCTCTCTGCCCCCCGCTCGACCCCCATCCGTGGGTGGCCGACGGGCTACTCTGGCTGGCGGTCGGGTTCACCCTGGTCAGCGGCGCCCAGTACGTGCTCGACGGCCACGACACGCTGCGTACAACCGGGCAGCGATGACCCCGACCCGCCGCCGGGCCTGGTACCCGTCGCGTGTCGGTTGGCCCAGGGCAGCCGCACTCGTCGTCGCCGTCACCGCCGCCTCCTGCTCGACCGGCGGCGCCGGTTCGTCCGCCGACGGCTCGGCCCTCGACGGCAGCGGTCCCACCGCCGAGGACCCGACGACCGGCGGCACCGGCGGCGACAGCGACGCCGACCCCGAGCGCGAGACGTCGCCAGCACCGACCCCAACCATCGAGGCCGACTTCGTGGACGGGCCGTGCGGCTTCGAGGTCCCCCCGGGCACGAGCCCCCGGTGTGGCACGGTGTCGGTGCCGGAGGAGTGGGCGACCGGAGAGGGAAGCATCGATCTGGCCGTCGCCGTGTTCCCCAGCACCGCTGACGCGCCGGCCCCCGATCCCGTCGTCTACCTCGAGGGCGGGCCCGGCGGCCACGCCCTCGAAACGCTCCGCTTCGCTTCGTCCGTGCTCCTCGAGCCCCTCCTCGACCGCGGCGACGTGATCGTGTTCGACCAGCGGGGCGCCGGCCTGTCGCGACCGTCGCTGGCCTGCGACGAGATCACCGAGGTCACGCGGGAGGTCGAGGACACGCCCGGGCTCGCCGTGGCCGAGGTCGACGAGCGGTTCCACACCGCGCTCCGAGCGTGCAGCACCCGGCTCTCCGGGGACGGCATCGACCTCGGGGCCTACACCTCGATCAACAACGCCCACGACGTCGAGGCGATCCGGGTGGCCCTCGGCTACGACGAGTGGAACCTGCACGGCATCTCCTACGGGACGAGGCTCGCGTTGGAGACCCTCCGCCACCACCCAGACAACGTCCGCGCCGTCGTCCTCGACTCGGTGTTCCCACCCCAGGTCGACTCGGCGCTGGAGAACCCTGGAACGTTCCTGGCCAGCTTCGAAGCGGTCGTCGCCGCCTGCGCCGCCGAGGCGGCCTGCGCAGCCGGCGGCGATCTGGGAGACCGGCTGGCGGCGGTCGTCGAGCGCTACGAGCAGGACCCGGCTCGGGTCGACGTACGCGATCTGTTCACCGGTCAGGTCGACGAGATCTCCTTGGAAGGGGAGACGATCATCGGGATCGTCACCCAGGCCCTCTACTCGCCCCTGTGGTTCGGGGACCTCCCGGAGCTGGTCGGTGAGCTGGAGGCGGGCGACGTCCGGGCCGTCGAGCTGTTCCTCAGCCAGCAGCGGGTCAACGAGCAGTTCCTCACCGACGGCATGTTCTACGCCTTCGACTGCAACGAAGAGGTACCCTTCGCCGACCGAGTGGCGGTGGAGGCCGCCCTGCCCCCAGACCCGTTCGGGCTGCGCGATCGCTTCAACTACGCGTCGAACAACGGCACCAACGCCTTCGGGACCTGCGAGGCGTTCGGGTCGACACCAGCCGACTCCATATCCAACGAGCCCGTTGTGAGCGACGTCCCGGCGCTCGTGATGGCCGGCCGGTTCGACCCGGTCACGCCCGTCTCGTGGGCGGAGGCCGCAGCCGAGCACCTCGCCAACAGCCACCTCGTCGTCGATCCGTTCAATGCCCACGGGGTCAGCCCGGGAGCGTGCGGCATGGCGATCGTCACGACGTTCCTCGACGACCCGACGGCGACACCCGACACGTCGTGCATCGACGATGGCGACGTCCGGTTCCTCGACCCGCCCGACAGCACCGTGACCCTGGAGACCACCGTCCACTCGACCTCGAGGGGCGCAGAGCTGACAACGGTCCGGCCGGAGGGCTGGACCCACGGTGGGCTGCCAGGCGACTCCTACCGCCAGGGATCGTTCCTCGACCCGACCCAGCTCATCCAGGTCGCTGACGACCCGCTGCTTGGCATCGGGCTCGAGCTCTACCTGAGCGAGACCTACGGCGTGCAGCTCGGGCCAGCGGTTGCCCGCCCCGACCTGGACGGTCGTGACTGGACGCAGCGAACGGGCCGATCGGAGGTTGCGGCCGCCGAGTGGTACGAGATCGAGCTCGGCGGAGCCACCGTGTTCGTGATCCTCGTCTCGACGCCCGACGAGCTGGAGGCCAACATCGAAACCATCCTGCTGCCGGCTCTCGATGCCATCGAGCTGAGCTGAACGGCAACGAACGCCGCGAGGAGGCGAGGAATGAGGCCAGAGATGAGGAACAGACGATGAAGGTCGAGATCGTCGCGGTCGGCACCGAGCTGCTCCTCGGTCAGATCGTCGACACGAACTCGTCGTGGATGGGCGAGCAGCTCGCGCTGGCCGGGATCGACTCGCACTACCAGACGAAGGTGGGCGACAACCCCGCTCGGATCAAGGAGGTGCTCCTCCAGGCCCTCGATCGCAGCGACGCCGTCATCTGTTGCGGTGGCCTCGGCCCCACCCAGGACGACCTGACCCGAGACGTGATCGCCGAGACGATGGGCGTCGACCTTGTGCTCGATCAGGTCATCGCCGCCCGAATCACCGAGATGTTCCGGTCGCGTGGTCGGGAGATGCCGGACAACAACCTCCGCCAGGCGATGGTCCCGCTGGGGGCGACGACGATCCCCCAGCAGCCGGGCACTGCGCCCGGCCTGATCTGCCCGATCACCCATCGCGGGGTCGACAAGGTGATCTACGCCGTGCCGGGGGTGCCCTACGAGATGCGGATCATGGTGAGCGAAACGATCGTGCCCGACCTGATCGAGCGGTCGGGGGAGAGGGCGGTCATCCACAGCCGGGTCCTGCGGACCTGGGGCTCGTCGGAGTCGGCGCTGGCCGAGATGCTCGCCGACCGGATCGCCGAGCTCGACGAGGTCGGCAACCCGACGATCGCGTTCCTGGCCAGCGGGGTGGAGGGACTCAAGGTGCGGATCACGGCCAAGGCGGCGGCCGAGGCCGAGGCGACCGAAGTTCTCGACGCCGAAGAAGCGCGGCTGCGGACCGTGCTCGGCGATCTCGTCTTCGGGCTCGACGACCAGAACATGGAAGCCGTCGTGCTCGACGAGCTGGCCTCCCGCGGCCTGACCGTGGCGGTGGCCGAGTCCCACACCGGCGGCTACGTGGCCGGACGGCTCTGCGCCGCCCCTGGGGCCTCCCACGCGTTCCGGGGCGGGATCATCGCCTACCAGAGCGACCTCAAGCGAAGCCTGCTCGACGTGCCGGAGGGGCCGGTCGTCACCGAGGAGGCGGCCCTGGTCATGGCCCGCTCGGTGCAGAAGCTGCTCGGCGCCGACGTCGGGCTGGCGACCACCGGCGTCGCCGGACCGGCGGAGATCGAGGGCCGACCCGTCGGCACCGTCTGCGTCGCCTTCGCCATCAACGGCACCGACGATGCCGGCCCGATCGAGGGGTCGACGACGGTCCGCCTCCCCGGCGACCGGGAGCGAATCCGCCAGTTCTCGGCCATCACCCTCCTCGACCTACTGCGCCGCAACCTCGCCGAAGGGTGATCCGGCCGATCCGGCTCGCGCCGGGCCCGGGCACCGCCTCGAAACGGTCGACGGTTCGCGGCCAATACCGGTAGAACTAGAAGCGTGAGCCAACCACCAGATCCCTTCTCGGCGCCCTTCGGCACGCTGTTCGGCGACTTCATGACGCTCGCCACCATGGATGACGGTGTCTACTCGTACTCAGGGTCGGCCAAGCCGCTGGAGAACTTCTCCCTGCACCCCGGCAGCCACGTGCTGCACTACGCCAGCGCCTGCTTCGAGGGGCTCAAGGCCCACCGCCAGGTCGACGGATCGCTCGCCATCTTCCGCCTCGACGACCACGTCCACCGGATGCTGCAGAGCATCGAGCGGCTGCGGATGCGGCCGCCCGAGTTCGACCTCCTCCGCACGATGATCATCGACGCCGTCGAGGCCAACGCCTCGTTCACCCCGGATCCTCCCGGCTCGCTCTACATCCGTCCCACCATGATCGGGACGCTGCTCAACATCGGGGCGGCCGCCGCTCCCAGCAACACGGGGTTGCTCTACGTGCTCAACTCGCCGGTCGGC
>JAOTYQ010000501.1 GCA_029861725.1 Acidimicrobiia bacterium
CGGCCCGGGCCTTCCCGTCAGCCAGGAGCGAGGCCCCGAGCTCGAGGTGGGACTCGACCACCGAGACCCCGTCGACCGCTCGGACCGCGTCCGCTACCTGAGCGACATCAGCCCCCGGGGCAACGGTTACCACCAGGCCGCGAGGGTCGGTCTCGGTGAACTGGCTGGCGAAGATGTTGTCGATCGTGTCGTTGAGCACCAGCGCGGTCATCGTCAGCATCAACGCCAGCACGATACCGAGGGCGGTGGTGACCGCTCGCCCCGGAGCGCGTTCGATGTTCCTGACCGACATCCGGATCCACGTCGGAGCCCGGCCGGGCAGGGCGCGCTCGAAGACGCTGCGCCGGCCGGCAACGGCCCCGCCGCCCGGGCGCATCGCGGTAGCCGGATCGACTGCCGTTGCCCGACGGGCGGCCAGTGCGCCGGACATCCCTCCGACGGCGGCAGCGAAGACGATGGCCACGATCCAACGGGATGGCTCAACCGACTGCGAGGCGAACGGAACACCGAGGAAGTCGGTGTAGGCCTGGGTGGCCGCGAAACCTCCGACGATCCCGAGCGGGAGGGCAGGGAGAGCGCCCAGCAGTGCGACCACCACCCCGTAGCTGGCGTAGTGGCGGTGGATGGCGGCCGCGGTGTAGCCGTTGGCTCGGAGCATGCCGATCTCGGCCCGCTGCTGAGCGATGAGGCGGCTGAGCAGGACGCCCGTGGCCAGGCCGGCGGCGGCCAGGAACAGGATCGGGAACATGACCGAGAGCTGCTCGAAGCCTTCCAGGTCGCCCTGGAGCGCCTGATTCGATGGGTGGGTAGCCCGGGTGAGCACCTCGCCGGCGCCGGTCGCCACGGCGCGAGCCGCCGCCGACTCGGCCAGCTGCGGGTCGTTCCCGGTCACGGTGACGACGAGCTGGGTAGCCTCGGGAGCCGCAGTGGCGGCGAGATGCTCGGGGAGGAACACGATGCCGAACTCATCGGGGTCGACCACGAGCTCCTGCTGGCTCGGCGCGACCCACAGCCACTCGGGCGATACGGCGATCCCGATCACCTCCACCGGGCCGAGGCCGCCGATGTCGATCATCGCCCCCGGGTCGAGACCGAAGTGATCGGCGGTGTGCTGCTCGACGATGACGCCGTCGCCCAGTGGATCGAGATCGGAGCCGGCGGTGACGACGAGCGTGTTGAGGGTGGTGGCCGGGCCGAAGCCAACGATCCGCGTGCGTATGGGTCGATCGGCGAAGCGGACCCCGACCTCGGCCGACGTCCGTCTCTCGATCAGCTCGACACCGTCCACGGCGGCGAGCGTCGAGGCCATGTCGTCGCTGCCGCCGGTGACCCAGAGGTCGGCGAAGGCGGTTCGCTCGTAGGTGAGGTCGTAGCTGCGCGACAGATTGGACGCCATCGAAGCCGAGAGCAGGAACACCGCGATCCCGATGAGGACCGTGAGGGCGACCGCGATGACCTGAGCCCTGCGGCGGCGCAGGTCGCGCCGGGACTTGCGGTTGAGGAGGGCACGAGCGCTCATCGGGAGAGCTCGTTCTCGGCGATCGGCGCCCCGGCACCGGCCCGGTCGCCGTCGACCCGGCCGTCGATCATGTGGATCACGCGGTCGGCCCGCTCGGCGATCGTCTCGTCGTGGGTAACCAGCACGACGGTTCGGCTGTGCTCGCGGTTGAGCTCGCCGAGCAGGTCGAGGACCTGCTGACCGGAGGCCTGGTCGAGGGCGCCGGTCGGCTCGTCGCAGAGCAGGACCGGGCAGTCCTTGGCCAGCGCTCTGGCCACGGCGACCCGCTGTTGCTGACCGCCGGACAGCTCGGACGGGAACCGCTCGATGTGGTCACCGAGGCCCACCGCGGCGAGCGCGGCGACCGAGCGCTCGCGTCCGCCCCCGGTCAGCTCGGCGATCAGCTGCACGTTTTCGACGGCGGTCAACGTCGGCACGAGATTGTAGAGCTGGAAGATGAAGGCGACGTTGGCTCGCCGGAACTCGGTGAGTTGCTGACGGTCGAGATCTTCGACCACCGACCCGTTGACCTCGACGGTCCCGGATGTCAGCGTGTCGATCCCTCCGATGATGTTCAGCAGGGTCGTCTTGCCAGAACCGGACGGGCCGAGCAGGACGACGTACTGGCCGGCGGCGATGTCGAGATCGACGCGGTCCAGGGCGCGAACGAGTGTTGCTCCTTCGCCATAGGTTCTCGTGGCGCTGCGGAGGCGGACGATCGCAGCGATGCGATCGTCCGGGCCCGGGTCGATCGTAGGGTTCGTAGCGGTCATGTCGGCTCTCCGGTAGAAGAGGCATCGGTGACGGAGGAATCGGTGAGGGCAACATCGGCGGCGGGGAACGTGAGCAGCGGGTTGGTCTTGAGCTCGAGACCGACCGACGAGAGCCTGGCGAGGCCCTCGGGACTGTAGGGGTCGACGCCCATCGCTCGTTGCACGTGGCTGCGGAGCAGCATCACGCCGAGGTCCTCGACGAGCAACAAGGAGGCGAGGGCATCGCGGTCCTCGATCGGCCGGCAGTAGCCCCCGTCGATCATGCGATCGATCATCAGGCGAGACATCCGGTGGAGGCGGTCGTAGAGCCGAGCGCCGGCGTCGCCACCGTCGGCCAGCGCTCGGGGGAGGTAGTTGAACAAGGCCGGCTCCTCGGCCATCGAGACGAGCACCGACGTGGCCTCGTCGGGGTCGGTCTTGGTTGTGAACTCGTCGAGATAGCTCATCACCCGCTCGATCAGGTAGTCATCGACCGCGTCGATGAGGCCGGCCTTCGAGCCGAAGTGGTGGATGACCAGCGGTGCCGACACCTCGGCCCGATCGGCGATCGCCCTGACCGACACAGCGGCCGTGCCGCGTTCGCCGAACAGCTCCAAGGCCGCATCGCGGATGCGGGCCGCCGCCCGCAGGTCGGAACTGCGGGACTTCGACCGCCCTGCTGAACACATGTTCAGTAGTATGAACGATTGTTCAGTCCGGAGCAAGGGATTCACGCAATTTCCGGATGGAGGGGTTACCGGGTCCACGCCAACACGGTCGGGCTCGCCGATCCGGCTCGACCACATGAGACGCCTCGTCGGCATCGCCTGAGCCTCCGAGCTTCGATCGTCGGGCCGAGCCGACCGACGGGTTCTGGCTCAGGCGAACAGGTCGGATACCGACGAGCGTGGCACCGCTACCGGCGTGGTCGTCGTGTTCTCGGCTCCGGCGAAACCGTCGACGCCGAGCTCGGCCCGGAAGTCGGCCGAGTCGGCCAGTACGCCGGCGTCGACCTCGATGCCGGTCCCATCGGCGACCCGGACAAGGCCGTTGAAGACCGCAACGGTGGCGGACGCTTCGTCGAGGCCAACTGGCCCGACCGCTCGCTCCAGGTCGGCCCGAGCTCGAGCCAGCTCGGACGGCTCGAGGTGGTGAGCGGCGTTGGCGAAACGCAACAGGGCCCGCCCGGCCGGCACACCGGCATCGCTGTCGCAGGCCGCATCGATCGCCGCTGACAGATCGATGGTCAAGCCGAGCTCGTCGCCGCTCGCACGGAGCAGAGTGCCGTGAGACGCCGTTCAATAGAAGCACTCGTTGAGGGCGGTTGTCCGTGCGGCGATCAGCTCGACTTGTGGCCGGCTCATGGCTCGGTCCCACACCAGAGTCAGGAACTCGGGACCCCGTGAGTAGTGGGAATCGACCAGAGGCCGCCAAGCGGATTGGGTCCTGGGGACGAGTGTAAGGGCTCGACTCACGTTGGCTCGCGTCTTGTCGACAGCCTGAGACACCCAGGCCCCGACGTCGCCAACGTCATCGGGCCGGATCCGAGCCGGCCTGCCTCCCACCGGCATCGGCAACGGCCGTAGTGAGTTGGAGGTGATCAGATCGAAGCGATCGATGATCGTTGCGATCGCGGTGACGCCGACGAGCTCGGTGTAGGTCTCCTCCCCGAGCTCGGCGATTGCCCTCTCAGCCCACGCTCTGGTCAACCGGCCGGGATCGGTGGCGACCCGGTGCACGACCTCGACGGCAGTTGAACCGAGATGGTCGGTGGCCTCGTGCTTGCCGGCAACGGCAAAAGGGCTGACGGCCCGCTGACGGGCTTCGTCGAGGGGGTTCGCTGCGGCGTCTCGGACCTCGTTCCACGCGGCTATTCGCTGGAGTCCGGTCAGCCAGTCGCCGGGCTCGGCCAACCGCTCTGCGGCCTCGTGCTGGGCGGAGCGGAGCAGGTTGGCAAGGTCCATGCCGGTCATCGTGACATATTCCATTACCCCGTCGCCGTCCGCGAGCCGAAGGAGAACAACCTACCACGCAGAGCGCGCAAAATCGGCACCCATCGTGGAAATTCTCACCACTCAGAGTGGGGCCAGGAGCGAGAACCTCACACTGCGCTGACATGTTTCGGCTGAGTGTAATCAGGATGACGAGACCACGAGCGCGAGCATTTGCGGTGACCAGGCGGCTAACGTACGTCGCTGGCTCGAGTTCCGAGTCGCAGGTACTAGACATCTCACGGGGAGATCCACACTTATGGGTAAGAATCGGCTAGCGAGGCTCTTGGCCTTGCTCATGGCGTTCAGTCTGATCGCCGCCGCCTGCGGCGACGACGATGGCGACGAGACGACCGACGATACCGAAGCGGTCGAGACCGAAGAAGCGACCGATACCACCGAGGAGTCGGCCGACACCACCG
>JAOTYQ010000055.1 GCA_029861725.1 Acidimicrobiia bacterium
AGCTGGTCGCCCGGCGGGAGATGTTCCCCCTCGAGGATTTCCCGCCGCCGTCGGAGGACGACGGGGCGAAGAGCTGTCTCTACCGAATCGCCCAGGACGACGACGACCGCTTCGCCCTCTATGTCAACGCCTCCCGGGGCAGCGTGGCCACGCCGGCCCACAACCACACCACCTGGGCCGTTGTGGTCGGCTTCGAGGGTCAGGAGCTCAACCGCTTCTATGAGCGCTCGGATGCTGCGGGGGTGGAGCAGGTCGACGAGCACCTCGTCGAGGCGGGGACCGGGGTCGCCATGCTCCCCGACGACCTCCACTCGATCCACATCGACGGTCCGGCGCTCAACTTCCACTGCTACGGCTTGGCCCTCGAACGGCTCGACGGGCGGGTCTTCTACGACCGAAAGGCCGGCGAGTGGCGGACCTTCGACGCCCACGGCGACATCCGCGAAGCTCGCCACCGCCCAATCGCTGGCTGATGGCAGCCCAACCGGTGACGGCGTCGACGCTGGCCGAGTGGCTGGTCGATGGTCGGGAGCTGGCCCTGCTCGACGCCCGGGAGGAGGGCACCTTCAGCCGACGGCACCTGTTCCACGCCGCCTGCATCCCCCTTTCCCAGCTGGAGCTCGTGCTCGAGGCCCGCGTGCCCCGACGCTCGACGAGAGTCGTCTGGTGCGACGACGGGACCGGCCTGGCCGAGCGGGCGGCAGCCCGGGCCGAAGAGCTCGGTTGGAGCGGCTGCCACACGCTGACCGGCGGCATCGACGCGTGGGCCGAAAACGGCGGTGAGCTGTACTCCGGGGTCAACGTCCCATCGAAGGCGTTCGGCGAGTTCGTCGAGACGACCTATGGCACCCCGCACATCTCGGCCACCGAGCTGAGGGCGCTGCTCGACGGTCAGACCACTGGAGCCGTTCCTCCGGTCGTGGTCCTCGACTCCCGGCCGATGGGAGAATTCCGGCGCCGCAGTATTCCCACCGGGATCGACTGTCCCGGCGCCGAGCTCGTGCACCGTGTCAAGGAGGTCGTGACCGATCCCGACACACTCGTCGTCGTGAACTGCGCCGGACGGACCCGCAGCATCATCGGCGCCCAGTCGCTGGTCAACGCCGGCATCGAGAACCGGGTCGTAGCGCTCGAGAACGGCACGATGGGCTGGGAGCTCGCCGGCTTCGAGGTGGCGAGCGGGGCCGAGGAGCACGCCCCCGATCCCGGAAAGAGCGCGGAAGCATGGGCGGCGCAGGCAGCCGCCGACGTCGGTCGCCGGTTCGGGGTCCGCACCATCGACGCCGACACGCTGGCCCAATGGCAGGCCGACGAGTCGCGCACGACGTACCTCCTCGACGTCCGGACGGATGCCGAGTTCGAAGCCGGCCACCTCGTCGGCAGCGCCCACGCTCCCGGTGGTCAGCTCGTTCAGGCCACCGACGAGTACGTCGCCACCCGCGGCGCCCGGCTGGCCCTCGTCGACGACAACGGAGTTCGGGCAACGATGACCGCATCCTGGCTCCGTCAGCTCGGCTGGGCCGATGCCGTGGTCTTCGGCGGCGGAGTTGACGCCGCAGCGGAAGAGGTTGCGGTGGTCAAGGGCAAGGTGGCCCGCAGCCAGCTGGCCCGGGTGTCGGTGCCGACTATCCGGCCCCCGGCACTGGCCGAACGGCTGGCACAAGGCAACGTCACCGTCATCGACGTGGGCACCAGCGTGAAGTATCGCCGGCGGGGACACATCCCCGGCTCGTGGTGGGCGATCCGCAGCCGGATGGATCACGCACGGGCGGCCATCGGCGAGTCCGACACGATCGTCTTGACCTCCACCGATGGCACACTCGCCAAGCTGGCCGTTGCCGACGCGGCAGCCCACTGGCCCGAAGCGGAGATCCTCGCCCTCACCGCCGGCAACAAGGGTTGGCGTCACGCCGGACTCGACATGGAGCCCGGCTTCGAGCGGGCCACCACCACCCCCGACGACGTCTGGTACAAGCCCTACGACCACGATGCCGAGGTAGCAGCCAAGCACATGCAGGACTACCTCACCTGGGAGGTGGCGCTGGTCGCCCAGATCGAGCGAGACCCGACGGTCTCGTTCCCCACCGAGTTCACCCAGGCCGACTGATCCCTCCTGGGTGCCCCCAAGGATCTAGTTGTGTCGCACAAAGGGGGCGGTGGCACGACCGGTCTCAGTCGGCCAGCACCGTCGCCGCGATGCTGGAGATCGAGGTGCCACGCCTCGGCTGGCGGATCTCGTGGCGGTCGTAGCCGTTGGTGACGTACCCCAGCGACAACCCGGTGGCCGGGTCGGCCCAGGCCAGCTGACCCCCCGCACCGTTGTGACCGAACGCGCCCGCCGACACCGTGCGACCGAGGCCCCGAATGTTCGCCATGCCGTCGTCGCCGGCGAGGATCAGGCCGAGCGATCGGTTGGCCGGCACCCCCATCGGATCCGGGAGCTGGTTGCGGACGTTTCCGGTGGCATCGGCCAGGATGTCCGGATCCCAGATGCCGGCGGAGTTGTGCAGCAGCTCCTGGTAGAACAGCGCGAGATCCCGGGCCCGGGCGAAGCCGCCACCGCCCGGGACGCCGACCTCCCGTACCGTCGGATCGTTGAACCGCAACACCAGATCGTCGGTCACCTCGGTGGCCGGTAGCTCGCGCACCCCGAAGGTCGCCTCCAGCTCGTCCGGGGTGGCCGGCTCGCCGACGAGCACGAGATCGGCGATCCCGTCCTGCTCGCTTGCCGGGATGCCGACGATGCGGGGCAGGCCGGCCGGTTTCGTGATGCGCTCCTCGACGACGTCTCGGTAGTCCTGTCCGGTCACGGCGTCGATGATCTCGGCCAGCACCCAGTGGGCCGTGGTCGGGTGGTACTCGTAGCGAGTCCCCGGCTCCCAGTTGAGTCGCCAGGTCCGCATCCGCTCCTGGCGGGACTCCCGCTCGTTCCACGTCGGTGGGCCCATCGGGGCATGGGGGAACCCCGACGTGTGGAGCATGACCTGCTCGACGGTGATGCCGGCCTTCCCCTCCTCACCGAACGCCGGGAAGTACGCGGTGACCGGCTCCGACACATCGACCGATCCGTCGGCCATGAGCGTCCAGATCACCGATGCGACGAACGGCTTGGTGGCGGAGAAGATGCAGTACCGCATGTCGAGATCGGCGTCGCCGAAGGTCTCCTCCGCCACGATCTCGCCGTCGTACCCCACCGCTATCTGGGCCGAGGGCAGGAGGCCCTCGTCGACCTCCCGCCGTGCCCGATCGAGCAGGGCCTGGATCTTCGTGTCATCGATACGGTCAGCCATGGCCCGAACCCTAGTTTCCCAACCGCCAGCGACGCCTCCTGGAGACGGCGGGCTCAGCCGGCGGGGGAGCTCGACCGCGGCTCCTCGGCAGAAACGAAGAACCAGGTGGTGGCGGCGGTGACCATGATGGCGTTGGCGACCATCGCCGTACCGATCGAGCTGGCATCGGCCAGCGCCCCGCTGAGCACTGGACCGAGCACGAGCCCGAGATCGCCCCAGGTTCGGTAGAGGCCCATGGCCGATCCCCGCAGCTCGGTCGGGGCGATGTCGGCGACGAACGCTGCCGGGGCCGGACCGCTCAAGCCGGTGCCGATCGCCGACAGCACGAGCCCGCCGATGAACCAACCGAGGTTCGGGGCGAGACCGGTCATCAGCACCCCCGCAGCCGTCACGTAGCCGGTGGGCACGATTGCCGGCTTCCGGCCGAAGCGGTCGGCCACCGACCCGGCGGGCCCGATGAGCGCCAGGCCGACCAGGCCCAGGCCGGTGAACAGCAGCCCGATCTCGCCGATGTCGAGATCGAAGGAATCGGCGCCAGCCAGCGGCACCAGGGTCTGGCGGAACCCACCCCGTATCGCGAAGATCGCGAAGGTCACCACCCCCACGGCGATGAACTGGCGCGAGAGCACGAAGGATCGGCGGTCGGCTCCGACCGCGCTGGCTGGTTCGGCCGAGCTCGGTTCCGAACCGAGCTCGGCGACTCGTAGAGTCTCCGGCAGCCGGAAGAACCCGTAGAGTGCGGTGACGAGGGCGCCGGCACCGACAACGATGAACGGAGCGCGTAGTCCGTAGGCGTCGGCGAGGAGGCCGCCGAGCGCCGGCCCCACGCTCACCCCCACGAGGAGCGCCCCCTGATTCGTGGCGATGTAACGGGCCCGCCGGTCGTCGCCGGCGATGTCGATCAGGTAGATCTGAGCGCCGGTCATGTACAGTGCCGAGCCGGCGCCGGCGACAAGCCGCCACCCGAGCAATGCCCAGATCGACGGAGCCAGGCCAGATCCGATCATGCCGACCGCCGTCAACAGCGGACCGCCGACGAGTAGGATCCGCCGCCCAGCCCGGTCGGCCCAGATCCCCGCTGGCACATTGAGCACGAGCCGGGCCAACCCGAAGGCGGTGAACGTCAGCCCGACCACGGCCGCCGAGACCCCGAAGTCGTCGGCGAAGATCGGGAGCACCGGCCCGACGACACCCTGGCCGGCCATGACGAGCACGGTCGAGCCGCAGATCACCACCAGTCGCTCGTCGGCCCGCAGGCGCGCCAACGACTCGGCGGTGGCCGACGCCAGGCCGGTCAGCAACCGGCGGTGCGCATCGGTGCCCCCACGATCGGCCTTGTTGGCCGGCTGGGGATCGGCGGTGGCTGACGGTGAGGTGCGATGCGAGTCGGGGGGATCAATGGCCCGTCCTTCCGCCGAGCATCTCCCGAAGCTTGGCCGCGGAGAAGTCGCCCTGCTGGGCGGCCGTGATCACCCTTCGCTCCTGGGCTGCGATCTTGGCCGCTGCCTCGGGGAGCTGGGTGGCCACCTCGTGGGGGATCACGACAGCACCGTGCCGATCGGCGTGGACGAGGTCACCCGGGTTGATGGTCAGCCCGTGCACGGTCACCGGCACGCCGTGGGAGACGACGCGGACCCAGGCGTGCGACGGGTTGGCCATCCCGGCGAGCATCTGGAACCCAGCGGCGGCATCGTCGAGGTCGCGGATGCTGCCGTTGGTGATCACGCCAAGCGACCCGAGCCCTTTGTGGATGTTGGTGTTGACCTCGCCCCACCATGCTCCGTAGCCGGGCACGGCGTCGAGGTCCTCGATCACCGTGATCGTCGGCCCTGGACCTTCCGCTACGTGGTCGTAATAGTCGAGGCGGGCGTCGGTGTCTTCGGCCGGGGTCCGGTCGGAGGGCTGCATCGCCCGGATCGTGCCTGTGCGGGCGTAGCCGACGATCGGCTGGAGCTCCGGTCGGGGGCAGAAGAACGGCTCCACGCTGTACCCGCCGCCCCGCCGGTCGGGAGCGACGACCTCCAGCGCATTGCACACGGTCGGCGTGTCGAGCGCCCTGAGGGCGGCCAGTTCCGCTTCGTTGAGGGGATCCATCGGCCCAGTTCAACCCGACGATCGGGGACGGCGCCAGCCGATAGGTGTTGGCACCCAGGATCGCCAGGCGGTGGTGGCTGCTCAGCCCGTCTCGGGTCGGGACGAGAGGGCCTTCCACAGCGCCCGGTAGCTGGGCCACACGTAGTCCGGCGTGATCCAGCCGGCGGCCACCAGCTCGTCGTGGAGCTTCGGGAGGTTCCAACAGGGCACGCCCATGTCGACGTGGTGAGCGAGGTGCCAGCCGACCTTGTACGGCACCATGAAGAACCGGGCGACCGGCCCCTGGCGGACGTGGTGGGTGGTCTCGCGTCGATCCTTGCTCCGGGTCATGCCGCCGTGCTCTGCGATAGCTCGGAGCCGGTTGATCACCCGCCACAAAGTCATCCAGGGGAGGAACCACAGCAGCAACCAGAGCTCGGGACGACCGAACGCCGTGGCGATGGCTAGCAGCACGACTTGAGCGCCGAGGATGCGAACGGCGACCGGGCGGGTGCGGACGTTGCGGACGCCCCGTAGCAGACCCTTGAGGATCTTCCACCCGGACTGGCCGCTGGCGTCCCGGATGAGCTTCCGCCGCAGTGACGATCGGGTTATCGGGTAGCCGGTGTACAACCCCGTGTCGGGCTCTGCCGGGCCCAACTCGTCGCGATGGTGGTCGATGTGACCCCGCCGATAGAGCTCGAAAGGCACCCATGCGTGATAGGACAGGAGCCATTTCCCGACGAAGTCGTTGAGCCGCTTGTTGGTGAACAGCGTCCGGTGCACTGCTTCGTGCCCGAGGATGTTGAACCGGACGAGAGCCCGGCCCATCAGGACGAACGCCGCGAGGTAGGCGAGCGGGTGGGCCAGCCATGCGGCGAGCACGATCGTGCCGATCGTCTCGAACCAGAGCCAGGCCACCGTGACGGCGTTGCGGCGGTCGGGAATCTTCCGCAGCTCAGCCCTGATATCGGCCACGGCCTTGCCGTTGGCGAGCAGCCGATCGGTTGGCAGCACATCGGTCGGAAGCGCCGAGCGATCGGGCACCATGCCGCCGAGGCGGGGGTCGAGGACGAACCCGTCGTCGGCAGCCAGATCGGCGGTTGAGCGAGCGGCCATGGTGCTAGCTTAGACGACGACCTTACGAATCTTCAACATGTGTGACCAGACTGTGACATGACATCAGGCCGTACGGGAAGTCGGGTATTGGCGGGATGAACGGAGCCGAGCCCGACGATGCACTCGGCCTGCGACCGCTGACCGCGCGCTCGGTCATCGCCTCGACGCTGCTCGGCACCCACCCCCCTCGACTCCCCACCGGCGTGCTCGTGTCTGCGGCCCGGTTGTTCGGGGTTTCCGACAGCGCAGCTCGAACCGCGCTGTCGCGGATGGTCGCCGCCGGTGAGGTCACGGCCGAGGACGGCTCACATCGGCTGGCCGGCGATCTGCTCGACCGCCAGGAGCGCCAGGACGTCGGCCGCTCAGCCCGCCGCCTTCCCTGGAGCGGGGCGTGGACACTCGTGGTCCTCTCCGGCGGCGCCCGCACGGCCCCGACCAGAGCCCGCCACCGCGAGGCGCTCAAGCTGGCGCGCCTTGGCGAGGTGCGCGACGGCGTCTGGACCCGGCCCGACAACCTCGGTCGTGCCGTGCTCGCCGAGATCGGATGGGCAACCGTGGGCGTGCTCACCGTCGACGGCGAACCGGGCTGGGACGTTGGGGACCTGTGGGATCTCGACGACTGGCGGGGCCAGGCCGCTGGGCTGCGGACCGAGGTTGCTCGGCTGACCCCGGGGCTAGAGGCCGGAGACGAGGAGTTGCTCGCCCGCGGGTTCGTCGTCTCGGCCGCGGTGCTCCGGCTCTTCCAGCGGGATCCGTTGCTGCCCGATGAGCTCCTACCGGCGGATTGGCCGGGAGACTCGCTGCGGGCCGACTATGACCGCTTCGACTTGGCCTACCGGGCAGTGCTGAAGGGGTGGTTCGCTCGCCAGGGCCGATAACCGATCGGCCCTGGCAAGGGAGTGAAGGGAGTGAAGGGAGTGGCAGCGGGGCCCGGTCAGTTGGTCGGTCCTCCGCCGTCGGTGGGGCCATTCGACTCGGTGTTGTTCGGAACCACCTCGAGCCGCACGACGTTGGTGTCCTCCGGAGCGTCCTGCTCCACGATTGGTGCCTCGTAGTTGAGCGGCTGCGGTCCGGTCCCGCGCCCGGTGTCGTCGGGAACGTCGTCGCCAATCGGGTCGGCGGTGACGACCAGTACGGGCCCGACCGGGCCACGGCGCTCGCGTTTGGCCGGACGACGATCCTCGGCGTCGCCGCCGTCGTGTCCCTCCGCCTCGGCGTCGGCCACCGGCGACCGCAGGGTCATCTCAGGGCCGGGAACGACGGAGATCGGGGCCGGGGATGTACCGGGCGAGGCCGGTCCCGAACCGCCCGGTACGCGCGTCGGACCGCCTGCGGCCGTGGGCTCTGGCGCAGTGGTCTCCGGCGCGGTGGTGTCTGGCGCAGTGGGCTCTGGCGCTGCGGTGGTGTCTGGCGCAGTGGGCTCGCTGGCTGCCGTGCTCCCAGACTCAGCGTCTGCCTCCGTCTCCGAGCGGGTGTCGGCGTCAACCGGAATCTCGCGCTCCGGGTTGTCGGTCGTGACCACGTTGTCGGTGTCCGGGGCGATCTCGGCTTCGGCGTCCACCGGGTCCGCCGTGGGCTCGGCCCGTGCGCTGCCGTTGATGGTCGCCGCCAGACCGGCCTGTGGGCGCGCCGCCTGCTGCGGGGCGATCGTGGTTCGGGTCGTCGTCTCTCCCGCCCCAGGGGCCGTATCGGTGATCGTCGACTGACCAACCAGCGTCGTGTCGGTCAGCGACGTCTCCTCGAACCCGACGTCGAAGAGGTCGGCGTCGTCGAACACGACGCTCGCCAGCGTGGCACCGGAGAAGTTCGTCTGGCGGAGGTTGGAACTGTCGAAGGTCACGTCGGTCAGTCGCGCCCCGGTGAAGTCGGTGTCGTTCACTGCCGCCTTCACGAAGCCCGTGCCGGTGAACGTCGCATCGTTGAACGCCACCGATGACAGCGTGGCCTTGGTGAACGTGGTCACCGCAGCGCCGATGTTGGTGAACAGTGCGCCGTGGAAGCTCGTGCCGGTCAGCAGCGCCTCGTCGAAGGAGCTGTCGGTGAAGACCGCACCCACGAAGCCCGTTCCGGTGGCGTTGGCCCGCTTGAAGCTGCTCTTCGTGATCGCCGACGCCCCGAAGTCGGTCGCGCTCACCAGCGCCCGATCGAAGCGGGTGTTCGTGAACGTCGACTCGGCGAACGTGCAGGAGTGGAAGCGAGCCTTGGTGAAGTTGACGTCGTCGAAGATCGCGTCGCCGGCCCGGCTGTTGGTGAGCACCGCCTCGCGCAAGTCGATGTCGGCAATCACCGAGCCATTGAGCCGCACATTGGTGAGCGTCGCTCCGGCGAGGCTCACGCCCCGGAGCCACCCGCCGGAGAGATCGATGTCGAGCAGGTGGAGGCCCGTTCCCCCGTTTGCCTTGGTATCGGCGGCGAGTGCCGGTACGTGGCGGTCGAACAGCTGGCGATTCCGGGTCAGAATCGCCACCGCCGTCTGGGCGTCGGCGTCCATCGGCGGGATCTGGGGCAGCGACCGCTTGCCGGGCTCCGTGACCGACTCGAACAGGTGTCGCTCCTCGGGATCGGGCGTCGTCTTCTCTTTGAGGAGGGCGACGAGGAACTCGTAGATCGACGCCGCGAAGTGCCCCTCGTAGTCGACAGCCAGATCTTCAAGCGCCAGGAGACCGACGGCTCGCAGCGCTGCCGAACCGCCGGTGGCCTGCGTGATCGCCCGCGCGAACCGCTCCGAGCGCAGGTTCAGCTCCGCCGTCTCGGCCTGCTTCGCCACCGACTCCTGATGTAGTCCCAGTTGGTTCTGGGTCAGCTGCAGCTGGTCGCGGGCCGCCACGAGCTGAGCCTCGGCCACGGCCGCCTGTCGCTCCACGGTGTGCATCCACCGGCGTCCGATGAGGGCCGCCGCTCCCAGGACCAGCAGGATCCCGATCCTGATCACCCAGTCGACGAGGGCAACGCGGGCCGCGAGATCGAGGTCGGCTTGCTCGCCAGCCGACAGGTTGGGATCGGGCTGGTCGTTGAGCACGGTCACCAACCAACCGATCGAGAGGCCGGATATGACGAGCACGGCGACCAGAACCACGGCCACCAATGCCCAATACGCTCGCCCTTTCCGGCTACTGCCGGAGGCCGCCGTTGTCATGATGTCAGTCCTTTACCCGCTCGGACGTTTGTTTCCGCCCACGCCGGTACTGCCGCCATGATCCGCCGACCGACGTGCGCTGCCCCACCGACACCGTAGTTGTGGGCTGGTGGGTCTGCCTAGGTGATCATGTCCACCTCGACGGTGGAAGGTTACCGGGGCGTTGGACCGAGCGGTCGGCTGGGGCGAACCAACCTCGTTCGGGAGGACGACGGCAAAGAGCGCCTGAGGATGACGACACGAGCCGCCGGGGCCGCCTAGACAGGACTGTATGAGCACGCCCAACCAACCCGACCTCGCCATCGAGGTGCGAGGCTTGACGAAGTCGTACGGTGATCTCTCGGTCCTCCACGGCATCGACCTGCACGTCGCCAAGGGCGAGATCGTCGCGTTCCTCGGACCAAACGGGGCGGGAAAGACCACCGCCATCGAGATTCTCGAGGGCTACCGCAGCCGCGACAGCGGTGAGGTCCGGGTCCTCGGTCAGGATCCGGCGAACGCCCCGCTGTCGTGGCGAGAGGACATCGGCATCGTCGTCCAGGAATCGGAGCAGACGGCGGAGCTGACCGCCGCCGAATCGCTCGCGATGCACGCCGGCTACTACCGCAACCCACGCGACCCGGCGGCCGTCCTCGAACTGGTGGGCCTCGCCGGCAGCGCCGACCAGCGAACCCGCAAGCTGTCCGGAGGGCAGAAGCGCCGGCTCGATCTCGGCATGGCGCTAGTCGGCAACCCGGAGCTGGTCTTCCTCGACGAGCCGACCACCGGCTTCGACCCGTCGGCCCGGCGGGAATCGTGGGGCCTGATCGAGGCACTGCGCGACCTGGGCAAGACGGTGCTGCTCACGACCCACTACATGGACGAGGCCGAGCAGCTCGCCGACCGGATCGTCGTCATCGCCAACGGGCGGATCGTGGCCGGCGGGACCGCCGCCGAGCTCGCCGCCCAGGTGGATGCCCGCAGCCGGGTCTCGTGGCGTCACCGACCCGATCAACCGGCCCCACCGGCCGACCTCGGTTGGTCGGTCCTCGACGCCAACGAGCTCGCCGTCCTCGACATCGGCCCAGCTGACGGGGCGGGCGACGCCGAAGTCCTCCAGCGCTTGCATCGCCTGCTGGCATGGGCGCTGGACAACGGTGTCGATCTCCCCGAGCTCGAGGTCAAGCGTCCCACCCTGGAAGACGTGTACCTGGAGCTCACCGACCACGGCGGGGTCCGCGGACCGGGTGATCCCCCGGCGCCGTCGGACCGCCCCGCCACCGACGAGAAGAGGACGACGGCATGACGGCCATCCACCAGCTCCGGCATCAGGTCAACTTCGACCTGCTCATCTTCCGGCGCAACCCGGCGGCCAGCTTCTTCACGGTGGTCCTGCCGCTCCTGTTCCTCGTGATCTTCACCTCGATCTTCGGGAACGAGGAGCTCGACTCCGGCGCCAAGGTGGCCACCGTCTACGTGCCGGGAATCCTGACGCTGGCCATCGTGTCGGCCACCACCGTCAACCTGGCGATCACGATGACGTCGCGCCGGGAGCGGGGTGTGCTGAAGCGGCTCCGGGGCACGCCGATCCCGCCCCAGACCTTCGTGCTGTCGCAATGCGTCGCCGGGTTCGCCATCTCGGCGCTGATGACCGTGCTGATCGTCGTCATCGGCGCCCTCGTGTACGGGGTGTCGCTGAACGTGGCCACGCTCCCCAGCCTCGTCGTCACCCTGTTGCTGGGAGCCGGGTCGATGGCTGCCCTCGGCTTGGCGATGACCGCCGTGATCCCGTCGGAGGAAGCGGCGCCGGCGGTGACGAACGCGATCATGTTGCCGCTCTACTTCGTGAGTGGAGTCTTCGTCCCCGAGAGCCAAGTGCCGGACTGGGTGGTCGACGTGAGCCGCGTGTTCCCGATCTACCACTTGAACAAGGCGCTGCAGGGCAGCTTCGATCCCTTCCTCGAAGGCACCACTTGGCCTCTCTCCCACTGGCTCGTGCTGCTGGTGTGGGGCTCGTTCGGCGCGGTGATCGCCCTCCGGTTCTTCCGCTGGGTGCCCCGACGTTGACCGACCGGACTCAGCTGAGCGCCCGGTCGACGTCGGCGACGACGGCGGCGGTCTCCTCCAGCCCGGCCGACAGCCGGATCAGGCCATCGGTCACGCCGGCGGCCGCTCGCTGGTCGGGAGACAGCGACGCGTGGGTCATCGAAGCGGGATGGTTGACGAGGGTCTCCGGCCCGCCGAGCGACGGGGCGAGCAACGGGATCGTCAGCCGGTCGAGGAAGGCGAGGGCGGGGTCGAGGCCGCCGGTCACCTCGAACGCCACGAGCCCGCAGCCGGCCCGGAGCTGGCGGCAGGCCAGCTCCTGCTGGCCGCCGCCGGGGAGACATGGGTGGTAGACCCGATCGACCCTGCGGTGCTCGCTGAGCGTGACGGCCACCGCCAGCGCGGTCTGGGCCTGGCGGGCGAACCGGAGCGGCAGCGTCTTGAGGCCGCGGCTGGCGTTGAGGCTGTCGTGGGGTGATGCGGCCGCACCGTGGATCACCCCGTACTGCCACAGCTCGTTGACCAGCGACTTCTCACCGGCGATCACGCCGAGCGTTGCGTCGTTGTGGCCGGACAGTGCCTTGGTGGCCGAATGGATCACCAGGTCGATCCCGGCGTCCAAGGGCCGCTGGGAGAGTGGCGTGGCGAGCGTCGAATCGACCGCGGTGACGACCCCCGGGATCGAGCCCAGCGCGGCGAGGTCGACCAGTTCCAGCGTCGGATTGGCTGGCGACTCGGCGAAGACGAGAGTGGTCCGGCCTGGCTCGATTGCCTCTCGCCAGGCGGCCGTGTCGGCGGCATCGACGAAGGAGACCTCGATCCCGAACCGGGGACAGACCGATTCGAAGAGCTGCTTCGTGGCGCTGAAGAGCTGCCGTTGGGTGACGATGTGGTCCCCGGCCGAGCACAACCCGAGCACCACCGTCGAGACCGCGCCCATGCCACTCGCCGAGCACAGAGCCGCCTCGGCCCCTTCGAGCTCGGCTACCGCGTCGGCGAACGCCTGGACCGTCGGGTTTCCGTAGCGGGTGTAGAAGTCGGCGACCCGGGGTCGGGCCGCCCGACGGGCCGCCTCAGAGGGCGACTCGAAGCTGAAGCCGGCGGTGGCCCACAGCGGTGGTGCCAGGGCCGTGGCGGAGGGAGCGGATGGTGGCGGAGCGGTTGGCATATCGGGCCTCGTCGGTCGGGGTGACGGTGGCCGGCGACGCCGGGAGCCAGTGCTGGCAGTACAGACACTTGGTTGTCGGCAGCGAATTGGCTGCGACCACATCCCCGCCGGAGCGGGAAGCACCTTGGGTGTCCTCCCAGGTTGCCGGACCTGCCCATACCGTTGCGGTGCGGGCACGTCACTCGTGATGTGGCGCTCATCGTAGCCGCCGGGTGGCGCAGCTGGCACGGACCATCATTCTGCTTCGTGTGCGGTTTATGTGCGGGCGCCGATCGCGACGAACGCCGACGCGACCGCGCCGGTGCTGCCTGCGTCGGCTGGCGTGACCAGGCGGCGGGCTTCGACCAGCGCCCGCGCTGGCGTTGCCCCGAGCTGGAGCCGGCGGTGGAGCTGCACCATCAGCTGCGGCACCACCGACGCGTCGGGTACGACGGTCACGGGGGCCACCACGCTTCGCACGCCGACTTGGAGGAGCGCAGACGCTGTGCCGAGCAGCTCGTCACCGCGGCGCACCGTGGATCGCCCAGCATCGCAGGCCGGGAGCACGACGGTGACCGGGGCGCTCGCCAGTGACTCGACGTCGTAGACCGTCAGAGGCCCATCGGACAGCTCGAGAGCGGAGAACATCGGGTTGTCGGTCCGGAACACACCATGGGCGGCGATGTGGACGAGCTCGGCGTGCTCCATCGCGGCCAGCACCGCACCGACGGTTGCACCGCTGCCCTGCAGCACGGTCGGCTCATCGTAGAGGGATCGCAGCTGATCGATCTCGGCATCGCCGCCTCGGAGCCGTGGCCCGCAGACGAGCACGACCCGTCCCCGCTCGGTGTCCCCGCTCGGCCGACGGCGTGGACCGCTGGCCCACATCGTGCCGCTGGGAGCGATGGTGACCGGCCGGTGCTGGAGCGAGCCGAGCGCTGCCCAGGGGAGGCCTTGCAGCGGCCCGGTCGGCACGACGACCAGATCGCCGGTTTCGGGGATCGGGAGTGCACCGAGCAGGCATCGATCGAGATGGTCGGTCGTCATCCGTAGCGCAGTCGACGTGGCGGCGGCCATCGTCGGGCTCGACGAGCCGAATGCCAGCCGCCCGAGAGCCGAAACGCACTTCCGGATGTCGATGTCGAGGTCGCTCATGTGGCCGAGCAGACACGTCGTGATCGACTCGGCGGTGGCGACCACAGCGTGCAGCTCATCGTCGATCGTGAAGTACTCGATGAAGGTGTGCTCTCCGAGGCGGGAGCGGAGGGAGGCGAGATCGACGGGCCGTCGATGATCGGCACCCGTCGCCTCGGTCTGGCGGCTCAGGTCGCGAATCTCTCGTTCGAGCACGGCGACTCTGGCGTCGGTCTCGGCCGGCTCGGCGGTGCCCTCGATCGTTGCCGCGTGCGCCTCCCGCAGCTCAACGATCGCTTCGGCCAGCCGGCTGCCGGCGTCGGGTTTCACCGGGGTGAGCTGGATGCCTCCGGCATGCCAACGCTCGGCCCACCGCAGCACCTCGACCGCATCGCCGTTTTCCGTCGCGAGCCGTAGTCCGAGCTCAGCCAGCTCCGCTCCGGTGATCGACGCGTGGGCCCGCAGCTCGGTCGATCCGAGCGACGAGCGCTGCGCCTCGACGATGTCCATGCCGGTCGAGAGGGCGCGCGCAGCCGCAGCCCGGTCCCCTTCGACCAGGAGGAGAGCAGCGCCCGCAAGCCACGCATTGGCCCGCAGGGCCGACGAGCCCTCGTCCCGGGCCGCGGCCGCCGGCGCCAGCCGGCTCCGAGCCTCATCGAGCAGGCCGAGGTCGAGCGCGGTTCGACCGGCGAACGTCAGCACGTCGAGCGCGTCGCGCTGCCACCCGCTGCGCTGCAGCTCGGCTGCGATGCCGTCGGCCCTGACGAGCAGCTGGCGGTCCGGTCGAAGGGAGCGGCGGACCGCGGCCTGCAGTGCGATGTAGTCGGCCATCGCCGCCCAGACCTCTCGCTGGCTCTGCTGGAACAGCCCGGCCGCGGCCAGCGCGTGCTCTTCGGCAGACGCGAACGATCCGTCGGCGAGGCGGACCCGGGCCAGCAGCAGCAGCGCTTCGGCCTCGTTGAGGCGGTTGCCGCCGTTGGCGGCCATTGTGGCGGACCGGCGAGCGGCGGTCGCCGCCTCGGCGTAGAGGCCGGCGGCCAGCAGCACGGCGCATCGATCGGCTTCGAGAACGACGAGCGCCCGCTGGGGCGACCCTACGGCCTCGTAGCCGGCGTTGGCCTTGTCGAACCATGCCAGCGCGGCCGGAACGTTGCCCTTTCGCCCAGCGACGAAGCCCAAGTTCTGGGCCGCTCCGGCGCTGACCAGGTGCTGCGACCGCCGCTCGGCCACCCGCTGGCCCGCTTGGAGGTCGGCTTCGGCCCGGTCGTAGGTTCCGGTCATCGTCAGCGCAACGCCGCGGTTGACGAGGAGCCGCATCCGAGCGAGGTCGTCGACACCGGCCGGCAGCTTGGCCTCGGCTCGGTCGAAGTGGGCGACCGCGGTCTCGAGCCTGCCGGTATGGAGATCGACCAGGCCTCGTTGGATGGAGAGCCGGCCCTGCGAGCCGTGGCCGACGATGTGCCGCTCAGCGTCGTCGAGGAGCCGCCGAGCGGCGTCGGTGTCGCCGGCGGCGAGCTTGCACCCCGACAAGCTGAGCCTGATCTCGGCCGCCAGCTCCGGCAACGCTTCGTCGGTTGCGAGCTTCAGCGCGTCGAGAAGCGCCGCCTCCGCAGGTTCGAGCCGGTCGAGCTCGGCACAGGCACGACCGGCGGCCCACAGCGCGGCCGCTCGGTCGCTGGGGGGCAGGCCGGGCTCGTCGAGCAGGCCCTCGGCCAGTGCGAGCGCGGCGGCGGGATCGCTCTGGACTCGATCGAGTGCTTCTCGGGCTCGGTTCACCAGCTCATCCTCGGACACCACTAGAAAGGCGGATGGCGACTGCTCCGGCGGCAGCGTCCACGGTGCCAGGAGCATTTTCGCAGAACGACGTATTTCCGAGCCGCTGTCGCGCTCTGTTTGTGACAACGGGCACCCGAGCCCCACCCGAGGGAGACGACGAGTGGCCACCAAAGATCCGAAGCCGACGCCTCAGCACTACCGGGAGCCCCTTTGGCCCAAGCACGCCACGGTGGGCAGCGATGGTGGCGGGAAGGGATTCGTCTACGAGCGGGGGGAACTGATCGTTCGCGAGCGGGACGTCGACGACATCGTCGGGCTGATCGGTCAGGAGCCGGTGCCCGAGGGCCGGAGCATCGGCGGCGGTCTGTGGGTCCTCAGCGGGATCGACGGTGACCTGCTCGCTCTCGCTCGGAGGTTGCGGGTGGCGGGATTCACCGTCCAACCGAACCACGTGTTCTTCGCCGATCCGGCGGGGACGGACTCGTCGTTCCACGCCAATCCGATCACGTTCTCCAATCCGATCACGTTCTCGAACCCGATCACGTTCTCCAATCCGATCACGTTCTCCAATCCGATCACGTTCTCCAACCCGGCGGCGCTCGGTGGGTCGCTGGCCGGCGCCTGCTGCGCCGACTGCTTCGGCACCAACCAGCCGCCGTTCGACCCGACTCGGATCCCTCGCCAGACGCTGGCGATCGCCGTTGACGAGCCCGCGCCACCGGTCGTCGACCCCTCGATCGGCACCGACATCACGGTGCTGATCCTCGACACCGGTCTCGCCGACGCCGCCTTCCGGCCGGCGTTCGACACCGTGCCCACGGTCGTCACCCCGAACGACGACACCGACCTACCCGACGAGAACGACGACGTCGTCATCGACACCGCCGCCGGCCACGGCACCTTCATCGCCGGGATCATCGAGCGCATGGCGCCGGCAGCCCACGTCACGATCGACCGGGTGCTCAGCACCTTCGGGGCCGGTGACGATGCCGCGATCGCCGAAGTCCTGAACGCCATCGCACCCGCCGACCTGCCCGACGTCCTCAACCTGTCCTTCAGCAGCTACACCGAAGACGACGAGCCCCCGATGGCAATCACCGAAGCGATTCAGCGGGTGACCGCCCACGGCACGGTCGTCGTCGCCTCGGCCGGGAACAGCAGCATGTGTCGCAAGGCGTGGCCGGCCGCCCAACCCGAGACCGTCTCGGTCGGAGCCCTCGGGCCGATCGGCCCCGCCCCGTTCACCAACTTCGGACCCTGGGTCCGGGCGTGCGCCCCCGGTCAGGACATCGTCAGCCGCTTCTTCAGACCCGAGAACGGCGATCCCGCGACGCTGCCGACCGACGGTCAGAACGGCCACTTCGAGGGCTGGGCGGCGTGGAGCGGAACCTCGTTCGCGGCGCCGATCGTCATCGGCGCCCTCCTCCAGCACCGAGCGCTCCAGCCAAAGGCCGCCCAGGGCTCCGCCGGCGACCCGAATGCCCGGCGTGACAGCTTGGCTCTCGCCATCGCCGAACTGATCGAC
>JAOTYQ010000056.1 GCA_029861725.1 Acidimicrobiia bacterium
GGCGGTCGACGCCCGGCGTCAACGCTGGCCCGACGAGGAGGCCTATCAGTATCGGGGTGAGTGGATCGGGTCGGCGGACTGGGACGAGTCCACCCGCGAGGAGATCTCCCGCGAGGGCGACGAGTATTGGCGGCGCGACATCACCCTCTGAGCCGCGGGCCCTGCAACGAACCAGGTTGCTCAGGTTGCACTAACCAGCAGACCGCCCCGACAACACAGCAACGGAACGTGGGCACCCTCGCCCTCCGTGGCCGTGGCCGTGGCCGTGGCCGTGGCCGTGGCGAGCGTTTCCGATCGCCTGGACCACTCGGCATCGCCGGGACCGGGACTCGGGCGCGCTGGTCTGGTACTCCCGAGCGGTGTTATCGAGTGACTCCGTCGGGGTCGCGCCGTTTAGCGACCAACGGCCCGGCGCTCGAATCCCGGCCCACCCAGCTGGGGTGAGGCCACCCGTTGGTCGCGCAATTAGCGTTGACGCGAGACACGGACACACGACAATCGTCAAGGAGCCAAGCGATGCCAAACGGGAAGCCGAACATCCTGGTGATGTGGGGTGATGACGTCGGAATCAGCAATCTGAGCTGCTTCAGCAACGGGATGATGGGATACCGCACACCGAACATCGATCGGATTGCGCATGAGGGCGCGATGTTCACCGACTACTACGGGGAGCAATCATGCACCGCGGGCCGGGCGGCGTTCATCTGCGGCCAGAACCCGTTCCGCACCGGGCTGACGAAGGTCGGCATGCCCGGTGCTGACGTTGGCCTGCAGGACTCCGACCCGACGATCGCAACGGCGTTGAAGGACCAGGGGTACGCAACGGGCCAGTTCGGCAAGAACCACCTCGGTGACCTCGACAAGTTCCTGCCCACCAACCACGGGTTCGACGAGTTCTTCGGGAACCTGTACCACCTCAACGCCGAGGAAGAGCCAGAGCAGCGCGACTACCCGTCGGAGGCCGACTTCCCGAACTTCCGCCAGAATTTCGGCCCTCGCGGCGTGATCCACAGCTATGCCGATGGTCGAATCGAAGACACGGGCCCGCTCACCAAGGAGCGGATGAAGACCATCGACGATGAGCTCCTACCCGAGGCGAAACGCTTCATCAGGGATGCCCACGAGGCCGGCACGCCGTTCTTCGTGTGGTTCAACACCACCCACATGCACTTCCGCACCCACGCCAAGGACGAGAGCCTGGGTCAGTCGGGGCGGTGGCAGTCCGAGTACCACGACGTGATGATCGACCACGACGGCCACATCGGCGAGATGCTCGATTTCCTCGACGAGCTCGGGATCACCGATGACACCATCGTCGTGTACAGCAGCGACAACGGGCCCCACATGAACAGCTGGCCCGACGCCGGGATGACACCGTTCCGTAGTGAGAAGAACACCATGTGGGAGGGCGCCTATCGGGTGCCAGCGCTGGTGCGGTGGCCCGGCCACATCGAACCCGGGACCGTCCGCAACGGGATCGTCAGCCACGCCGACTGGTTCACCACCTTCCTGGCTGCCGCCGGGGTTCCCGACATGGCCGAACAGCTGAGAGCCGGCACCGAGCTCCACGGCAAGCAGTACAAGGTCCACCTCGACGGCCACAACCAACTGCCCTACATCACCGGCGAGGTCGACGAGAGCCCCCGGATCACCTACTTCTACATGACCGATGACGGCGACCTTGCCGCGATGCGTTACGACAACTGGAAGTTCGTGTTCCTCGAGCAGCGGGCAACCGGCACCATGGAGCTGTGGATGAACCCCATGGTGGAGCTCCGCATGCCCAAGCTCTTCAACCTCCGAACCGACCCCTACGAGCGGGCCGACGTCACCTCCAACACCTATTTCGATTGGCTCCTCGACCACGCATTCCTGTTCGTTCCAGCACAGCACGAGGTTGCCAATGTGCTCCAGACAGTCGCCGAGTTCCCAGTCAGCCAGAAGCCGGCAAGCTTCAGCCTGGACCGGGTGATGGAGAAGCTCCAGGAGGGTGTCGCCAGCTCGTGAACGCAGCCGACCCCCGGGGTGCTGGGGAGGTGCGCAACGCCGACCTCATCTGAACCCCAGGCGGCACGTTTCGCCGTGGGGTCGGCCTCCCACTACTCCGAGGAGGCACCCGTTCACACCGTCGCCGTTGATGGATTCTGGATCCATCGACCGCGGTCACGAACGCCGAGTTCGTCGAGGCGACGGACTACGTGATCGTGGCCGAGCGGCCACCGGACCCCAAGGACCACCCGGGCGCCCCTCATGAGAATCTCGTGCCGGGGTCGCTCGTATTCACGATGACCTCCGGTCCGGTGGACCTCACCCACATCAACTCGTAGTGGACCTGGACGCCTGGCGCCAGCTCTCGACATCCCGAGCGCCGACCCCGCCGACGAGCGGGATTAATCGCCGGCCGCTATCGGTGATCGCGTTGCCGAGCGCTTGGGCCGCTCTCCAACGGTTCATCAAAGCGCCGGATCGACACTCGGGCGCCCGAGCGGCTTGCTCTGGCTCAACCCAGGGGCTCGAGCGTTCCTACCTGCCGATACAGCAGTGGACCTGAGAGCTGTCGCCATGAGCCCTAGCGACCACATCGAACTCGTCCGGCTGCCGCTCGCCTCCCGCCATGATGGGGGTGGTCGGGATCGTTACCCTCAGCCGGTATGTCGCGGCCCTCGAATCGGTAGACCTCCGCCAGGAAGTCCTCCGCATCGAAGCAGACCTCGGCCGGGACGACACCGCGCGGCATCGACGGGTCGGACGCCACCATTGTCGCAGCGGTACAGACCACGGCCGCGGTGCTTGGGGTCAGATGGGCGAGAAGCGTGCACCGGACCGTGCAGGGATCCCGGTTGAGCCTACCGGCGGCTTGCGCCCCAAGCCTGCGGCACCCTCAGCTCGCTGGAGACCTCAGGTGCCTCGTCGCTCCACGACGCCAGTTCCGCTAACACCTTGCGCACGGAACCCTCGAGATCGGCCCGGGGATCGCTCCACTCACGACGTCCATCACCCTTGGGGTGAACAAGCCCCAGCGGGCCTCGACCCGGACCACACCTGGCATCGCCAACAGAACGGTGAACGACTCCGGCGTTGCCACCGGCAGCGCCTCGAACGACACCCCGTCAGCAGATCTCACGACCACGTGCTGGCCGATGGCCGCGTCCACTCCACACGGCCATCCCGCAGCACAGCACAGACAGGGCAGGGGCGGCCCGGATGAACATTGCGACCAACGCCGCGTGCGACTGGAGCACCGAAGCGAGCGCGCGGAAGGGTTCATCGACGTAGGGTGCTGGCGTCGCTGATCAGCCTCTGCCACGAGTGCTCAGGCGGCAGAGCGGCCGAGAGCCAACCGAGGCGGTCGGGGTCAAGCATGGGGATGACGGCTTCGGCATCGATTCGATCTTTCGGGCGGACGGACTTGCTCTTGAACAGCAACTGGATCTCCGGAGCAAGATACGGGGCGCCTCGTTCGGTGCGGAGCACGGCCCGGCACCAGGCCACGGTGATCGTCGGATCACGCCGGTACACCCATCGGTGCTCGTTGCCCTCACCAACCGTGATGTCCAACTGCCACCCCCGCTCCGTCGAGGATCGGCACCACAGGTTGTTCCCCGCCAGCCGTGACGACGAGGGTCTCCAGGGCTGGAGCCGTCCGGCGCTAGCGATCTGGACATCCCAGCCGCTGAGCCACCTCACGAGGTGGGTGACGTCGTTGCGGCAGACGCCGACATCGGTATCGCCGTGCTGCCTCCAGGAACGATCCAGGTGGAGATCCAGTGCGTTTCCGCCACTGATCCACCACCGGAAGGGTGCGGCCTCGAACAGCTCGATGGTCGACCCGAGAGCAAGCGGCTCCCAGCCCCTCAGCTGATTCTCCGGCATCATCCGAGGCTACATATCGACCGGAAAGCACAGCGCCCCTGGCTCGATGCAGCCGCGACAAGCGACCTTCGGCTCTAGGCGAGCATCGTGGCGATAGGGATCATGGCCTATAGGAGGCCGATGCCCCCGATCGGAAGGAGCAGACCGTGGGACCGATCAAGAACCATCGAGTGGTGGTGACAGAGCACGGCGGACCAGAGGTGCTCCAACTGGCCGAAGAGGAGCTGCCGGAGCCCAGAGCCGGTGAGGTCCGCGTGCAGGTGCTGGCCGCCGGGGTCTCTGCTTTCGACCTCATCTACCGGCGCTGGGCCCACCTCCCTGGCAGCCCCAAGCTCCCCTTCACCCTCGGCGAAGACGTGGTCGGCATTGTCGACGAGAACGGGCCCGGAGCCACGACATTCGAAGACGGCCAGATGGTCGCAGGCGGAACTTGGGCCCTTGGCGTCGGCGGCGGCTACGCCGAGTACCTGTGCCTCCCCGAGGCCGAGCTCGTTGCCGTCCCAGGCGGAGTCGATCCAGCCGAGGCGGTCTGCCTGGTCGTCAACTACCTCACCGCCCACCAACACCTCCACGACATCGGCAGCGCTCGGAGTGGCGAGCGCATCCTGGTGCACGGCGCAGCCGGTGGAGTGGGCACCGCAGTGCTCCAACTGGGCAAGTTGGCGGGACTGGAGATGTTCGGCACCGCGGCCCGAGACCAGCACGATCTCGTGTCGTCCCTCGGCGCCACGCCGATCGACTACCAAACCGAGGACTTCGTCGCCCGCATCCAGGCCCTGACCGGCGACGGCGTGGACGTCGTGATCGACCCGATCGGCGGAGCCAAGCACCTCTGGCGCTGCAACCGGGCCCTCCGTCGAGGCGGAAGACTGGTCTGGCTCGGCTCGGCCGCCGTCGATAAGCAAGGCCTCCGGGTCGCCCCCCTCAGCATGGCGATGACCTTCCTGCTCAGACTCTTGCCCGACGGAAAACGAGCGCCGAGGTGTCCGACCATGGCCAAGTACGCCCAGGCTCACCCAAACTGGTACCGCACGACGCTCACCGAGCTCCTCGACGCCCTGGCCACCCACCAGCTCGAACCCGTGATCGCCCAACGCATCCCGCTCGTGGAGGCGGCCAAGGCCCACGAACTCCTCGAACGTGGCGGGCACACCGGCAAGGTGGTACTGACCACCAACGCCTACCAGAACGCCTGAGAATGGAGCGCAAGATTCAGAGCTGCAATCGACGCGCCAGCGATCGTCGCACAACTCGGCAATGCGGCTCACAGCTAGTGTCCAATCGCCGCAACTCAACGGCATCACAAGTGCAGCGTCCGGTATCACTCAGACGAAGGATTGGCCAACGCTTAGGCCCACTGGTGCGCCACGTTGACGTGAGGCAACCCAGCGCGCTCATGTTGCCGTTTTGTGGAACGGCGCAAGTGTTCCTTTGAGGCGCCACACCCGTGCCTTTCCGGTCCGTCGCGAGATCAGATAGAGCATGACCCCGGTGAATTCCCAATCGAGTCGATGATGCGTGATATTCGATGACCGGGAGACCGTCCCCACGACCGTGTAGGCGTACCGGTAGCCCGACTCTTTCAGCCATCTCAGCATCGCGCTGTTGACGGCTGGGTGGATACCCATTCCACGCCAGGCCTCGACGGTGAAGCCATCGTGGCAGACAGCCTCCTGACCATCGGTGAGACACACGATGAGTCCAGTTCCTGCTATCGCCTCTTCCCGGTCAAATGCGATCCAGTTGTAGTGGACGATGTCCGTTCCGATCTTGGCTACAAAGCACTTCTCACCTCGTTGGAATCGGTCAACGATCGTGCCGCGGCCCCCCAGTTCGGTGTAGGGCCCGACTTCGTCGCTGTCATGCCAATTCGACTCGACAAGCCCAACGAGCTGATCGATGTCGTCCTCTGTGGCCACCGAGATGTCGACGTCTGCTCGTGGAGTCATATCGACGAGGGGAACGGCCAAGTCCTTCCGGCAGATGCTCTCCAGCCCCACCTGGCCGATCGGTGCAAGACAGTCTTCAAACACTCTCCAGAGCACGCCGCGCAGCCCGCTGTATCGGACCCTGTATCGCAGCGAAGCAAGCGTTCTGTGCAGATCCACGGTGCTGACCTTCACCCCTGTCGACGTTTGCTCCGATCGTAGCCATCATCTGAGCAGCATGACCCACGCCCGCGCCAACGTTCGCCGGCAAACTTGACCCAATCATGAACAAGCTCGTCGCCAGGCGAAACGAGGGAGTCGATGCTCATGGGGCCAATGGATGGGGTCAGGGTTGTCGAGATGGGGCTATGGGTTGCCGGTCCGAGCTGCGGCGGCATTCTCGCCGACTGGGGGGCCGACGTCGTCAAGATCGAGCCCTTGGCCGGTGATCCGTTTCGCTCGATCGAGTGGAGCTACCCCGACAACGTCAACCCACCGTTTGAGCTTGACAATCGAGGCAAGCGGAGCCTCGCCCTCGATATCAGGGACGATCGGGGGCTGGCCGTCGTTCACGATCTGCTGGCAATGGCCGACGTCTTCGTCACCAACTACCGGCCGGCCGGACTCGAGCGAGCTGGTCTCGACTATTCGTCGCTGGCCGACCGCTATCCCCAACTGATCTACGCTCAGGTCACCGGCTATGGCCTCGGCGGCGATGAGCGCGACCGGGCTGCCTACGACATGGGAGCGTTCTACAGCCGAGGGGGAATCGGGGCCGCTATCACCCCCGACGGCAACGACATGCCGTATCCCCGATCGGGGATGGGTGATCACATGACGGGGCTTGCGGCAGCGGCCGGCGTCTCAGCTGCGCTGTTTCACCGAGCGCGAACCGGGGAGGGTCAGCAGGTTTCTACCTCACTGTTGCGCCTCGGAGCGTACATGTACGGATGGGATCAGAATGTGAGCGCCCGGCTCGACGTCGACGCCGAGCCCGTCACCCGATCCCAACCGCCGAATCCGCTGCTCAACGGCTATCGCTGCTGCGATAACAAGTGGATCTGGCTGTTGGGGCTGGAGGCCGATCGCCACTGGCCAAACGTGGCGGCCGCTCTGGGGAGGCCGGACTGGGAGCACGATCCCCGCTTCGACTCGATCGAGCAGCGGATGAAGCACTCGGCCGAGCTGGTGGCGGCAATGGACGAGGTGATCGTCACCAAGGCGCGAGAAGAGTGGGCCCCGATCCTCGATCGCCATGGCGTCTGGTGGGCCAAGGTGCAGTCGACGCTGGAGATGCGGTCGGACCCCCAGGCCCATGCCGCCGGGTGCTATGTCAAGGCCCCGACCGCTGAGGGTCAGATGGTCGACATGGTTGCTACCCCCGTCGACTTCGGCTCCACTCCGTGGGACGTGTCCGGGGCCGCCCCTGAGCTAGGCCAACACACGGAGCTGGTCCTGATGGAACTTGGCAAGGACTGGGACGAGATCGAGCACCTGAAGGCCGACGGCGTCATTTCCTGACCGCTCTCGAACCTCCCAGAAACGCTCGTTGGACCTCCGGGTTCTCCAGCAGCTCGTCGCCGGTACCGGTATAGCTGACCGTGCCCAGCTCCATCACGAAACCCTGGTGGCTGATCCGCAGACCCTGGCGAGCGTTCTGCTCGATGAGCAGGACGGCGAGCCCGAGCTGCCGGTTGAGCCGCAGCACTGTGTCGAGGACGGTCGCCGAGATCTTCGGGGCGAGGCCAGCCGACGGCTCGTCCATCAGCAGCAGACCTGGTTCCCACATCAGGGCCCGCCCGATCTCGATCATGCGTTGCTCGCCGCCGCTCATCGTGCCCACCGCCTGTTTCGCCCGCCCAGCGAGGTCGGGGAACAGTTGCAGCACATAGTCGATCCTGTCCCGGACGCGTTGCCGGTTGCGTTGGAGATACATCCCCATCTCCAGGTTCTCGACAACGGTCATCTGGGGGAAGAGGCTGCGCTGCTGCGGAACGATCGTGATCCCGCGATGGAGCATCTGCCGCGGCGACGATCCGGTCACGTCCTCCCCCCGAAACCGAATTCGGCCCGACCGGGCGGGAATGAAGCCGTATATCACGTTGAACACCGTCGACTTCCCGGCCCCGTTTGGGCCGATGACACAGACAACCTCTTGCTCGTTGACCCGCAGGTCGACAGCCTTGATTACGTCAGCGCTGCCGTAGCCGGCGTACAGGCCCTCCACCTCGAGCACGGGAGCGGCGGGGTCAGGCATCGAGGCCACGCCCTCCGAAGTACGCCTCGATCACAACAGGATCTTCGAACACGGCACCAACCCCACCTTCGGCCAGCTTCTCCCCGTGATCGAACACGACGACTCGGTCACACAGGTCGGCGACCAGATCGATGTTGTGCTCGATCAGCACGATCGTCTTTCCGTGGGCCTGATTGAGTGTCACGATTCGGTCACTGATCGCGTCCACCAGGGTGGGATTGACGCCCGACGTTGCTTCGTCCAGGAGGAGGAGATCGGGATCGGACATGAGGGCCATGCCGATCTCCAACAACCGTTGCTGGCCCCAGGACAGCGATCCCGCTAGCTCGGCTCGTTGAGGAAGCAAGGTGACGAAGTCGAGGAGCCCGTTGGCCCGTTCGGTCACTCGCGGGTGGCTCGGTCGCAGCACGCTCAGCCAACCTCGGTCTCCCCATTGACGGCTGAGCAGCATGTTGTCCATGACGGTGAGCTTGCGATAGACGCGAATGCCCTGGAAGGTGCGCGACAGGCCCATGCGCGCCACCTGGGAGGGCCTGCGGTGGGTGATGTCACAACCTTTGAAGAAAACCCGCCCCTCGTCGATCTCCTCCATGCCGGTCACGCAGTCGAACAACGTGGTCTTGCCACTTCCGTTCGGGCCGACGATGCCGACGACATCACCGGTATGGACCGTTAGGTCAACATCGGTGAGGGCAGCGAGCCCTCCAAACGACTTGCTGACCCGCCGCCCCTCCAGTAACGGCGGTCGTACCGTCACCTTCGGAACCACCGGGCCCAGGCTTGCCGCACGTCGAGACCGGATCGATCACCGAGCAGGCCCATGATGCCGTTCGGCAGCAGGAGCACCATGGCGATCAACAGCAGTCCTTCGACGATGAGGTGCCACTCGAGGAAGTTGGCCCACACGACGTCCCGCAACCAGTAGAGCAGGCCGGCCCCGATCACCGGCCCGGCAATGGTGCCGAGTCCTCCCAGGACGCTGGCAATGGCGATCTCGATGGTGCGGCTGTCCAGGAACACGATGTCAGGATCGATGAACGTGTTCTGGTATGCCCACATCCCACCGACTATGCCCGATGACATCGCGGCCAGCCCGAAGGCGGCGGTCTTGACGAAGGTGGTATTGACACCTCGCATCTCGGCCCCTGGCTCGTCCTCTCTGATGCCGAGCATCATCAAGCCGAATTCTGTGCCCTTCAGCCACCGGTAGAGCGCAACGACGAGCACCGCCTGGCCGAGGGCCAAGTAGTAGAACAGGGGCCGATTCAAGTACGGAGGAAGAGTGAGGCCCGGGCCACCCCCCGTCAGGGGTGTCGTCACACGTGCCATCTCTCGTAGCGCAGCGAACGAGCCGAGCATGGCGATGGAGAAGTAGGGGCCCTTGAGATGCATCGTGGCCCGGCCGATCAGGACGGCTGCGACCGCAGCACTGACGGCACCGACCGCCAGGGTGGGAAAGAACGGCCAACCGGCCTTGCTCATCAAGATGCCGGTCGAGTATGCCCCAAGACCGAAGAAGGCGACGTGGCCGAAGTCGATGTAGCCAGTGAGACCGCTGATGAAGTTCCAGTTGCTGGCTAATGTGACCAGCATCAGCATCTGGGTCAAGGAGAAGAGGGTGGAGTTGTTGATCATGCCCTCACGACCACCTCGCTCGGCGACGAGGGGTAACAACACGAGGCCGGCAAGGAGCACGGCGAGACCCACGCGGCGTGCCCCGGCGATCCACTGGCCCCTGGTAGCTTCGGTGCAGGTCCTCATTGCTGTTCTGCTGATGGCAGCCCGCCAAAGAGGCCCTGGGGTCGGGTTATGAGAATCACGACCAGGACGACGAAGGTTGCGACCAGTCCGAGGTTGGTCCCGACCCGAGGGACGTAGGTGCCGATGTAGACCTCAACCGCCGCCAGCGCCATGCTCCCGAGCAGGGCGCCGCCGATGTTGCCGAGCCCCGACATGGTGGTGATGGCAAATGCCCGCAGCGTGAGCGGGAGTCCCACGAACGGGGCGACCGGTTGCGTCAGGCTGAACAGGATGCCGGCTGTTCCAGTGAGGGCGATCCCGATCCCGAACGTCACCGCGAAAACGGAGCCGATCTCGACTCCGACCATCCTCGCGGCCCGTCGATTCTGTGCCGCCGCCCGGATGGCTTTGCCCAAGCGAGTCCTCCGCAGCAGCAGCGAAAGTGTGGCCATCATCGCCAGCGCCAGGATCAGGTCGAAGGTCTTGACTGACGGAATCGTCACCTCGGCCACGCGCCAAAAGCCGCCCAGTGAAGTGGTCACGGTTCGAGGCGTACCCGTGAAGGCCAACTTGAGGCTGTTGGCGATGAGGATCGAAAGCCCGTACGTAACCAGCAACGAGACGAGGGGAGGACGGTCGACGATGCGATTGATCAGCAGGCGCTGGAGTAGGTACCCGAAAGCGAACATCACTGGCAGGACAACGATGATCGTTGCGAACGGTTCCCAACCAGCGTGGCGGTTGAGGAACCATGTCAGATACGCACCCATGACGACGAACTCACCGTGTGCGAGGTTGATCACCCCCATGACCCCCCAGATAAGGGAGAACCCCATGACCATCAGGGCATAGAAACCGCCCAGCATGATGGTGTTGACCAGGGCCTGGAGGAACGTGGTCAACGCACCCGTCTCCTGCCAGAGGCAGGCTGCCGGGCATACATGGCAACCACTCCCTTCTCCAATGTGATGCGCTCAACCATGTCGATCAAGCGCATCACAGCTCATCACTGTCCTAGCGATCGCTCCAGGGCGGCATCGGGTAGACCAGGTCTGCCCCGGCCAGGTCGGTAGGGGCGGTCACGAGGGCCTCCCCGTCTTGCACCTGGACGGTCACCATCGGCTTGGCTGTGTTCTTCCCAGTCTCGTCGAAGTTGATCCGGCCGTAGAAGGTGTCGACATCCAGGTTGTTCAGAGCGTCCCGAACGGCGTCCGTTTCGAGCGAGCCGGCCTGCTCGATGGCGAGGTGCAAGGCAAGAGCGGCTGCGGTCGAGCTGGCCGCCTGGTAGGGCGGTAGTTCTCCATAGGCCTCCTGGTAGCGATTGGCGTAGTCGTCGGCCGTTCCGAAGTACTCATCCTTATACGGCATGGTGCGGTCCCACTGGGAGTCGCCGAGAATGAAGTTGGCATCGGCTCCCAGCTCCGCTGCGAATTCGGGGCTGTCAGGCCCTACCGTGAGCATCATTGCATCGGGTGCGAACCCCAGCTCCTGAGCACTACGGACAAAGGCGATCGAGTCATTGAAGTGGCCGGCTCCGACGAACACGTCGGGGTCTAGGTCACGAAATTTGGTCATGATCGCCGAGAGGTCGGCGTCTGGTGGATAGGTCTCGCGGGCGAGGACCTCCAGTCCGTAATCGGCCGCCCATTGTTCGGCACCGTCTGCCGCCGCTGTCGAGAACGCCTCGTCCCGATTGGCAATCACCATCGTCTTAGCGCCGGACTCGGCGAGCGCCTGCAATGCCGATTCGGTGTAGTACGACGCTGGCGTGAGCACGGCGAACAGGTTCTCGAAGCCCCTTTCGAACAAGGCCTCCGAAGCGCCGTGGGCCTCCACCATGATGACGCCGTTCTTCTCGGCGATAGCGCTGGTCCCCATCGTGATGCCGCTGGAGTAGGGGCCGAGCAGGAAGTCGACCTCGTCCTCCGAGATCAGCTTCTCGTACAGCCGGGCCGAGGTGTCCGGGTCGCTTTCGTCGTCGTAGTAGACGATCTCGGCGTTACACGTCTGGTCGCCAACCTTGATTCCGCCGTATTCGTCGTTGACCCAATTCAGCCAGATGTCGTAGCCACGTTGGTTCCATTGGCCCTCTCGTGCGAAGTTGCCCGTCTCGCTGAGTGCAGCTCCGATGCGTACAGTGCACTGCTCGCTACTTCCGCCTCCCACAGGGTCTCCGGCGGGCTCCGCGGTAGTCGCCGTCGTCTCCGCAGCGTCGCTCGTGGCCGCACTTTCGTCACTCGAATCGGAACCACAGCCGGCCGCTACCAAAGCCAGGGTTGCCACGATTACTAGTACTAGTCGGACTCTCATTGCTCCCCGTTCTGTCTCAGACATTTGAGGCCGGACGCCATCGTGGGGCCCTAAGCCTCCCTAGTTGTAGTGCGCTCGGATGGACGAGAAATACCTCGGTCTCAGTCTTTCTGACCGCAATATTCCGTCGACACCTCGATTCACTGTCGTCGATGTCGCAGAGGCGTCCTCCAGGGCGTGCTTCACCGCGTACTCGCGGCGTACAAACGCCCGCCCTCGTCCAGGCCGTTGTTCTCGATCGGCTCCCGGCGTCGTTCCCGTGCACAATGGCCGCTGAGAAACGCCGGTACCCGCTCGGCTCGGCACCAAGGTCCCGGAGCGTCGTTATCGGGCACCGCACTTGCGCCGAAGTGCTGCCCTCGGTTGACCACGACCAACGACGTTCTGCGGCGCATTATCCGCCACGCAGAGCACCGAGCGACGACAGACATGAATCGGATACGCCTCAGAGGAACAGCCGATCGAGTTCACGGTCGATGGTCGATGTGGCGACATCGGGTGAGACAGCTCCGGCCAGGACTGAGAGGCAGAGGCCGTAGACGGTCATCATGAACACGAGCCCTTCGTGATCGGGATCAAGGTCGGCTGATACTTGGTCGAGATCCTGGGCTTGCCAGATGAGATCTGAGACGAACGAGATCGTCCATTCCTGGGACTGCAGGGCCTCGACTGATGCGAGCTCGGGCCTACTTCTGGCTCCAACCCGCGTGGCAGCCATGAACGCAGTCCACGCGCTATGGGTATTCGTGGCCTTGGGCGCCTTCTACGTCGCGATGCTGGCGATGGGCGACACCGCGTCAGCTGACGGCTTGCTGACCCTCGACGACTACAAGGATCTCCAAGCGAGCGATGCTGCGGTGTTGGCCGGCTGGGTCGATTTCCTCACACTCGACCTGTTCGCCGGCGCATGGATTGCCCGCGACGCCACCCACCTCGAAATCCCTCGCTGGATTCTCGTTGTGTGCTTGGTGTTCACGTTCACGCTCGCTCCCCTCGGCATCACGATCTACCTACTCGCACGCTTCAAGCTGACGGGAGCCACGTCCCTCGACGAGCGAGGCGAACTCGCCTCTAAGGTGTGACAACGGCGGCCTCGACCCCGCCCGAAAATATCGCCGCGGAATCGACCGAGGCGTGAAGCAGAACCGGCGCTACGTGCGACCCGATTGCTCGGTATCGCTCGTAGCGGCGGTGGGCCGGTCAGCCGTGTCGTGTTGCTCCGGCGATGAACGTCGACACGATGTACGTGGCGTGCCGGTCAAGGCTGCGCCTCGCCCGGTCGTATCGCATCGTGGTCCTGGGGTCGGCGTGACTTGCCGCCTCTTGGACATCTCGGAGAGGAACGCCGGCGTCGAGGGCGGCGGTGATGAAGGAGTGCCGAAGGCTGTGCGGTGAGATCCGCTTGTCGATCCCTGCACGCTTGGCCAAGCGTTTGACCATCCGGTCAGCGCAGTACCGGTCCATCCGACCGCCTTCGACGCCGAGGAAGATCGGACCCATGGTGCGCTCGCCGATGTAGAGAGCGAGCGCCCGCCCGGTACGGGGTGCGATCGGGACCGTGACGTGTTTGCCGCCCTTGCGGACGATCGACAGGGTCCGATGGCCGCGCTCGGTCGAGAGGTCGTCGATGTCAGCGTTCAGCGCCTCCGAGATCCGAAGTCCGTTCAACGCGAGCAGCGTGATGAGTGCGCCGTCGCCCGGGGTGCGGTCATAGCGCTCGTCGTGCCGGATCCCGGACGGGTCTGGGGCCGTCGCGGCTCCGCCGAATACCGAGCACCGCATCCGGGCCGTGGTGCGGCGGCGGCCTGGCCGTTAGGAACCGGACTATCGGCGCGCGTTTTGTGGGATCTGGCCGATCGGAGCGCGATCTCGCGGCCGGGTACGAGCGATCTCGGCAGCCGATGTTGTTCTGTGCGCCCCGACTCGACGCTGCTGGAGTGCAAAGATCTTCAGCACCACACCTCGACGCGATTCGGGCGGTGGCCACGACTCGGTCATCGACGCCCAGACTGAGAACGGCGACGGCCGGAGTCGCAAGAGGTGGTTTTCGGCGGTGTGTTCACCTAGCCAGGGAGAAGCAGTCCTGAAGGCGCCACGCTGCTATCGGGCGGATACGTTGCGGCGATGACAAGCCCGAATCAGCAGTCGCGCACGAATCTTCCGATTCCTGATCAGCCCCACGTCGGTCTGACGACGTTCGATGCCCGAGACCCCGACACCAGCTACCCACCAATCCGCGATCTGCGGCCACCGCAAGAAGCACCGAATGTCTTGGTCGTCCTGCTGGATGACGTCGGATTTGGTGCGTCGAGCACGTTCGGTGGGCCGTGCGAAACGCCGAACTTCGACAAGCTCGCCGCGGGCGGCCTGAAGTACAATCGCTTCCACACCACCGCGATCTGCTCACCCACTCGGCAGGCGCTGTTGACAGGGCGTAATCACCACTCGGCCGGGATGGGCTCGATCACCGAGATGGCCACGTCGGCACCCGGTCAGTCGTCGTTCATGGCCAACACGATCTCGCCGATTGCCCGCACCCTGAAGCTCAACGGGTACTCGACCGCTCAGTTCGGCAAGTGCCACGAGGTCCCCGTGTGGCAGAACAGCCCAATCGGCCCATTCGACTCCTGGCCTGCCGGCGGTGGAGGCTTCGAGTACTTCTACGGATTCATCGGCGGCGAGACGAGCCAGTACTTCCCGGCCATCTATGAAGGTCTGACACCTATCGAGATCGACCAGGCGCCCGAGGACGGTTACCACTTCACCGACGACATGACCAACAAGGCCATCACCTGGATCCGGCAACAGAAGTCGCTGGCGCCCGACAAGCCGTTCTTCACGTACTACGCACCAGGTGCTACGCACGCACCACACCATGTTCCCGACGAGTGGGCCGACAAGTACAAGGGCAAGTTCGACCAGGGCTGGGACCAGGTCCGCGAAGAGACGTTCGAGCGCCAGAAGGCGCTGGGCGTGATCCCTGCAGACGCCGAGCTGACCGAGCGGCATCCCGAAATTCCGGCATGGGAGGCCACCAGCCCCGAGATGCGGCCCGTACTCGCCCGCCAGATGGAGGTGTACGCGGGGTTCCTCGAGCACACCGACCACCACGTGGGCAGGTTGATCGACGCCCTCGACGAACTGGAAGTCCTGGACAACACGCTGGTGTACGTGATCATTGGCGACAACGGCGCGTCTGCCGAGGGTTCGTTGCAGGGCACGTTCAACGAGATGATCACGATCCAGGGCTTCGGCCACCTCGAGACCGAGGACTACATGGTCAGCAAGCTCGACGAGTTCGGTGGTGTGGATTCGTACAACCACTACGCAGTTGGCTGGGCCCACGCCATGAACACGCCGTTCCAGTGGACGAAGCAGGTTGCGTCCCACTTCGGCGGCACACGCAACGGCACGATCGTGCACTGGCCGAAGGGCATCGAGTCCAAGGGCGAGATCCGCAGCCAATTCCATCACGTCATCGACGTGGCACCGACAATCCTGGAAGTCGCCGGACTACCGCAGCCCACCTTCGTGAACGGGGTGCAGCAACGACCGATCGAAGGCGTCAGCATGGCGTATTCGTTCGACCATGCCGACGCCGCCGAGCGGCACGAGACGCAGTATTTCGAGATGCTCGGCAATCGGGGGATCTTCCACAAGGGATGGACTGCGGTCACCAAACACCGCACTCCGTGGGAGACCGGGGTCGTCGAACTTCCGGCGTTCGACGACGATGTTTGGGAGCTGTACGACACGACCACCGACTGGACCCAGGCGAAGGACCTGTCGAGCGAGTATCCCGAAAGGCTGCGCGAACTGCAACGGCTGTGGCTGATCGAAGCGGTCAAATACAACGTTCTGCCGCTCGACGACCGCTTCGCTGAGCGAGCCAGCTCCGAGATCGCAGGCCGACCTGAGTTGATCAAGGGCACGAGCCAGGTGTTGTACGGCGGCATGGGACGGTTGAGCGAGAGCTCGATCATCAACTACAAGAACAAGTCCCACGCCGTGACGGCAGCGATCGTCGTGCCGGAACATGCCGACGGCGTGATTGCCGCCGTTGGTGGCCTGATCGGCGGGTGGAGCCTGTACACCCGCGACGGCAAGCTGAAGTACTGCTACAACTTCTTCGGCATCGAACGCTTCGTGATCGAGGGCTCCGAGCCAATACCGGCCGGGACACACCAGGTGCGGATGGAATTCGACTACGACGGTGGCGGCATCGCCAAGGGAGGCGATGCGACGTTGTTCATCGACGGCCAACAGGTCGGAGCCGGCCGCGTCGACCACACCGAACCGTTCATCTTCTCCGCCGACGAGACATGTGACATCGGATTCGAGGCCGGCTCACCCGTCATCGTCGACTACGGCGCTGAGAAGGGACAATTCAACGGCGAGGTCAAGTGGGTACAGATCGACGTCGGCGACGCCGCCGAGGATCCCGACCACTACATCACCGAGGAGGAGCGCTACCGGGTCGCCATCGCCATCCAGTAGACACCACCCACCGGACCACTCGTCCACGCTCTCGAGATCTTGACCTGAGGGCACCCGAACATGTTCTGAAGACCACCATCTGGAGGAGACCGCCTAATGGCGTTGAACGAATACAAAACAGGTACCGCGTTCTCAGGCGTGATGGGCCGAACCGGCGAAGAGTCCGAGCCGGCGTGGCCAGAACCGAACCGCGCCGCGGACGGCGCGCCGAACGTGCTCTTCGCCGTGCTCGACGACACCGGTTTCGCTCAACTCGGCGCCTACGGCAGCCCGATTTCGACTCCGAACATGGACCGCCTTGCGGCCAACGGGCTGACCTACACGAACATGCACACGACTGCCCTCTGCTCGCCGACGCGATCGTGTGTGCTGACCGGCCGGAACCATCATTCGAACGCGCTGGCCTGCATCACTGAAGGGTCACTCGGGTATCCGGGGGCCAATGGCAACATTCCCTTCGAGAACGGCTTCCTCGGAGAGATGCTGCTCAACCACGGCTACAACACCTATGCGGTCGGCAAGTGGCACCTGACGCCAGCAGACCAGACGTCCCCGGCCGGGCCCTACGACCGGTGGCCGCTCGGCCGAGGTTTCGAGCGCTACTACGGG
>JAOTYQ010000502.1 GCA_029861725.1 Acidimicrobiia bacterium
AGCCATCGGTGGGAACCTAGATCCGTGTCCGTCGCACGAGCAATCGACGCGGTCTGGCCGGGCCGTTCTCGGTTCGGAGCTTTTTTCGGCGGGGGCTTGCAGACCGCCGATTTCCTGCGATGCTCACACACCATGAGTCGTATCCTCGTCGCCGAACAGATCGCCGATGCCGGCCTCGACAAGCTCCGGGCCGCTGGTCATGAGGTCGACGTCCGCCTCGAGCTCTCGCCCGAAGGGCTGATCGAGGAGGTGGCCGGCGCCCACGCACTCATCATTCGCTCGGCCACCGACGTCACTCAGAAGGTCCTGGCGGCCGGCTCCGAGCTCGTGGTCGTCGGCCGAGCTGGGATCGGGCTCGACAATGTCGACATCGAAGCCGCAACGAAGCAGGGCGTGCTGGTGGTGAACGCGCCCCAGTCCAACGTGATGTCGGCAGCCGAGCAGACGATGGCCCTCATCCTCGCCCAGGCCCGGAACACGGCCCAGGCCGATGCTGCGCTCAAGGCCGGCCGGTGGGACCGTTCGTCGTTCACCGGTATCGAGCTGTACGGCAAGACCCTCGGCATCGTAGGACTCGGGCGGATCGGAAAGCTCGTCGCTCAACGAGCTCACGGCTTCGACATGCAGCTGATCGGCTACGACCCCTACGTGTCGGACGACCGGGCCAGGGAGATGGCAGTCGAGCTCGTGGATCTCGATCAGCTCGCTGCCAGGTCCGACATCATCACCATGCACGTAGCCCGCACGCCGGAGACGATCGGGTTGATCGACGCCGAGTTCCTGGCCATGGCCAAGGACGGTGTGCGAATCGTCAACGTGTCCCGGGGCGGGATCGTCGACGAGGCTGCGCTCTACGATGCGCTCGTCTCGGGCAAGGCGGGCGGCGCAGCGCTGGACGTGTTCGACGACGAGCCCTGCACCGACTCGCCGCTGTTCACCGTGCCGTCCGTCGTCGTCACCCCCCACCTCGGGGCGTCGACCCGCGAAGCGCAAGACCGGGCCGGGATCACGGTCGCCGAGCAGGTACTGCTCGCCCTCAGCGGAGACTTCGTACCCTTCGCCGTCAACATCGACGCGGCCGACGTCTCGGGCACGCTCGAGCCCTACCTGCCCTTGGCCGAGCAGCTCGGGGCCATCCTCGGCTCGCTCGGGCGTGGCGCGATCGGCGACCGCCTGGAAGTCGTGTTCGAGGGCGAGATCGGTGGCTACGACAACAGCCTCGTCTCGCTGGCGGCGGCCAAGGGCCTGCTGTCGCAGCTGGTCGACGAGCCGGTGTCGTTCGTCAACGCCAGAGGTCTGCTCGAGGAGCTCGGCATCTCGCTGCGGATCTCCGCCCTCGCTCAGCCGAGGGATTACGTCAACCGCCTCGCCGTCCAGGGCGAGCACCGCTCGCTCACCGGGACGCTGATCGGAGTGCGTGACGAGGCCCGCATCGTGCAGATCGACGATCACATCATCGACGTGCCACCGTCCGACTACATGCTGATCGTCTCGAACGACGATCGGCCAGGCGTCATCGGCAAGGTTGGCACCGTGCTCGGCGACGCCGGTGTCAACATCGACAACATGGATGTCGGACGCCCCCAGGATGCCCGCTCGGCCATCATGGTGATCGCGGTGACAGAGCCCCTCCCACCCGGGGTGGTCGAGGCTCTGCGCGCCAGCGATGGTGTGTTGTCGGTCGACGTCATCGACATCGACTGAGGTCCCTCAGCGCTGCTCGAAGGGGATCCAGGCCACGTCGCGAAGGCTGTTGAAGTCGTTCACCCCGACCCCGGCTGGCGACACGGTGTACAGGTCGCCGTCGATGATGATCGAGCGCTGGATCTCCGGGGCGAACGTATAGCAGTACTCGTCGGGTGCCGGCGCCACGACCGCCGGCTCCTCGACGTCGTCGGGCTCGACGAACGAGGCCTCGGCATCACCCGAGTCGCCGTCCCCGCCCTCCGGTGTGGTCTCCACCGGTCGCTCCTCGATGTAGATCCCGCTCTCGCACTCCCGGGTGACCGGGTGCGAGACCCGCCCCAGCTCGATCAGCTCGCCGTCGAGATCGACCGCCACCAGGACCGCTTCCGACCCGTTGCGCTCGGTTCCGTCCTCCGGGTTGTAGTCCCACCAGCTGACCGGGACGATCGCAACGTCGTCCCAGAAGGTGAACGCCTTGGCGTCATGGCTGACGGGGGTGTAGCTGCTGCCCTCCCGGAGCTCGATCGCCTGGTCGAAGTTGAGCTTCGCGACCCGAGTCGGGTCCGACAGGTCGCTCACATCGAACAGCGAGATGACCGCTCCGGAGGTGAAGCCGTCCTCGTCACCGTCGGTGCCGATGCCGAGCAAGTGCTCCTCGCCGACCGGGTGGAGGTAGCTGGAGAACCCAGGGATCTTCAGCTCGCCGAGCACACGCGGGTCGCTCGGATCGCTCAGATCGAGTGCGTAGAGGGGGTCGATCTGTTCGAACGTGACGACGTAGCCGACATCGCCGAGGAACCGGACGGCGAAGATCTGCTCGCCCCGGCCGAGACCGCCGACCTGGCCGACCTCCCGCAACACGTTGCCGTCCTCGGCCAGCACGGTGACGTAGCTCTCGGTCTGCTCCCGGCCGCCGCCACCCCACCACGGATTGCCGTCGGTGGTCGCCACCCGCAGGTACCCGTCGTACTCGGAAAGGGAGAACTGGTTCAGGAGGTGACCCCGAACCGAGCCCGAGGCCACGTAGCCGGCCCGCTCGGGATCGGTGATGTCGAAGGTGTGGAGTGCGGTCGAGTAGTCGTTCTCGTCCTCGTCGAGCTCCCCGTCGGGCCCGTAGTGGGGCCAACGGGGGGTGGCCACCGCGAGCCGATCGGTCGATGCGTAGACGGTCTGAGCGTCGGTGAACACCGACAGCGAGTCGCTGATGTCGAGGCCACGGTCGAGGTCGGCGGTGAGGACGACCAATGAGCCGAAACCGGCGAACTCGGCCGGCAGGTGGACGCGGTCGCACTCGACCAGCGCGCCCTCCTCGACCGTCTCACCGCCTTCGGTGATGCGGTAGGTCGGTATCCACTGCTCGATCGTCGACTCCTCGATCAGCTGGCGGTTTGCCCGCTCGGCCGACTCCTCTGCTCCCTCGTTCGAGGGGTACACGAAAGCGAACCGGCTGGCCGAGGCCGTGAGCACGATGCGGATCGACCCGTCGATCTCTCGGGCCGACAGATAGCTGCCTTCGAACTCGAAGGTCCGACCGATGCGGCCTCGCTCCAGATCGATCTCGATGAGACGACCGGTCGGAGAGCCCGGATACCAGTCGCTGGCGATCGAGCGCTCGAAGAACGGCTGGTCGGTCCACCCGCTCGTCATCAGCAGCGCCCGGTCACCGTCGAGGAACAACTGGCCACCCCACAACTCATCGGGCAGCTGGATCGTGTCGACGAGGCGTGGGGTCGAGCCGGTCACGTCGATGATCCGGAGCGTGGCTCCCGATACGACGACGAGACGGTTCCCGTCGGTCTTCACCAGGTCGGCCTCGTCGACCCCCTGCTCCTGGTTGTTGGTCTCGGAGTACTCCGCACCGGCACCACCCCGAGCAGCGGTGGAGGCCTCGGCGGCGTCGGCCGACGCCAGGCCGCGGTCGGAGGTGGACGCCGGGACCCCAGCGTCGTCGCCGGCGGCTGCCTCTTCGGCGAAGACGATGTCGTCCTCGAGGAAGATCGGCCCGCCGATGTCGAACCCGTAGGGGCCGACGCGTTCGATCGCTTCGTCCTTGATCCGCTCTAGCAGGACCCCGCAGCTGTCGACGGTCTGCAGCCCGGAGGTGAGGAGGATCTCGTCGGTCGAGAGGTCGATCGACGGTGCCCGGCCATCTGGGTCCCCTCCGCCGCCGGTCGTGTCCACCCCGGTCGTGCAGGCGGCTGTACCGAGGGCTCCGGCCAGAAGCACCGGGGCGAAACGTGAGAAACGTCGTAGGTTCATGGTCAGTCCTTGAGCGAGAGCGTCGGTGCTCGTCGGTTTGGTGATGCTTCGACGGTCGCTGCCGCTCCCTGGTTCCCGCTGCGGGAAGAATTCGCGAGTCGAGGATCCCGTCGGCGCTTCGGGCCCCGACAAAAGCCGAAAAGACGGCGACCAAGGAAGAATCGCCATCGGCCGCCGAGACCCGACCGGCGCCCGCCGGAGGAGCCGCCCTTGCGGCTCCGACTCAGATGGCGAGGTCCTCGGTGTTGTAGTCCCTGATGACGCGATCAAGGTGTCGTCATCGAAGCGGAAATCGTCCTCCAGGCCGTCGAACGGCCGGTACTCGTGTCTGGAGCGACGATCGGCTCGATCTACCACTTCTTCCCAGGTGGGAAGGAGGCGCTGGCCGTTGCCGTGATCGAGACCACCGGAGCCGTCCATCGCCAGCTCTTCGAGTCGATCGCCGCAGAGGCGGCCGACCCAGCCAGCGCGCTACGGGACGTCTTGATGGCAGCCGGTCGCCACGTCGCCCAGCTCGCAGAACGTGCGATCACCCAGGCGGCTCCGACACCAGCCACCTAGGGCGGTGCCGAGGCGGTCAGCTGGGCAGCTTCGGCTAGCCTCGAGCCTCTCCGGTGTGTGTCGATCGGTTGAGAGCGGCTCGAGAAAGAGGCGGATTCGGTGTCCCGCGAACGGT
>JAOTYQ010000057.1 GCA_029861725.1 Acidimicrobiia bacterium
TGTTGCCTCGAGGCGATGCGTGGGCCCCGGCGCTCCGGCGTCTCGACTCCTACCTGTTGGCGGCCCCACTGTGGTTGTTGCTGCTGGAGACCGCACCGACATCGTCGAGCCTCTGATCCGCCCAGCGGACGGGGCACCTCCGGGCGCTGCCCGCCGGTACCCTGACGGTCGTGCACGCCGATCTGCAACACCTCCTGGCCAAAGACCTCCTCCCCGATGTCACCGCTGTTCCCCTCGACGATCTGCGGGTCCTGCGGACCGACTGCAGTGCCGCCGAAGGCGACGTCTCCTTCGTCCGCCGCGTCGCCCAAGGCAGGCTCGACATCGTGGGCCACGAGACCCGACGACGCTCCGGGGCGTCCGACGCCGAGCCGGACGTCTCCGGCCTGCTGTTCGACCTGCCCGACATCCTGACCGACTCCGGTCCGCCCGCCGACACCACCACCTCGGCTCCAGGAGGGCGGCTGGTGGCGATCCACGAGCCGGGCACGATCGCCCAAACCCTGGTCGGTCAGCTGGATGCCGCTGCGTCCCCGACGGAGCTGGCTTCCCTCGACGGCCTCGACGGCGACAGACTGGCCTCCTTGATGGACACCCTGCGCGCCTTCGAAGTCGAGCTCTCGACGACACGCCGCCGGCTCCACGAGCGGATCGACGCGATCCAGAACGAGATCGCTCGTCGGTACCGCGACGGCGAGGCGTCGATCGACTCGCTGTTGAATTGAGACCATGACCGAACCTCGGCGGGACATCGGTCGCTTCATCCGTGAGCAGCGCAACCTGGCCGAGTTGTCGGTCAGGCGCCTCGCTGACCTCGCCGGGGTCTCCAATCCCTACCTGAGCCAGATCGAGCGGGGGCTGCGGAAGCCCTCGGCAGAGATCCTCCTCCAGATCGCCCAGGCCCTCGAGGTGTCGGCGGAGACGATGTACATCCAGGCCGGCATGCTCGATGCCGACGCCCAGCCTCCGGAGGCCAACCTCGAGACCGCGATCCGCAGCGCCGCCGAGCTGACCGAGGATCAGCGCAAGGCCCTACTCGGCGTCTACCGGTCGTTCGTCGCAGCCCGTGCGGGCAACCAGTCTGCCGAGGAGTCGGTCGGCGGCGACGAACCCGAGGCCGAAGCGGACTCCTTGGGCGCGCACGACGCTGGCGGGGCTGAGGTCGCAGACGGGGCGATGGAGGTGTAGATGTCTCCTGCTGCTGGCACCAGCCGAGTGGCCGTGCTGTCGCTTCACACTTCCCCCCTCGCCCAGCCGGGAACGGGCGACGGAGGGGGCATGAACGTCTATGTACGAGAGTTCGCATCGGCGCTGGCCTCGGCCGGGCTCTCGTGCCGGGTCTACGTCCGAGCCTGGCACCCCGGACTGCCATCGCACGTCGACGTCGAACCCGGCTTCCAGGTCGTGCACGTGCCGGCCGGCCCCTACGAGCTGGCCAAGGATGAGCTGGAGCCGCACGTCGAGGCGTTCGCCGACTGGGTCGTCGAGGATCTCGTCGACTTCCAACCCGATGTCGTGCACGCCAACTACTGGCTATCGGGCGTCGCCGGGCGGATCATCAAACAGCGGCTTCACCTGCCACTGGTCACCACGTTCCACACCCTTGCCCGGGTCAAGGCCGTGCTCGGCGACCCGGAACCCGACCGACGGGCCCGAGCCGAGGCCGAGGTGATGTCGTGCGCCGATGCGGTCCTCGCGAACTGCACCGCCGAAGCCGAACAGCTCGTGACCTACTACGGTGCCGATGCGGAGCGGATCGAGATCGTGCCACCGGGCGTCGATCACGCCTTCTTCTCACCGGGCAGTCAGTCGGGAGCGCGGTGGGCGTTGCAGACCGACGATCGGCCGCTGCTGTTGTTCGTCGGCCGGATCCAGCCCTTGAAGGGGGTGGACGTAGCGGTCGAGGCGCTCGCCCGGCTCGACCGAACCGACGCCCGCCTCTGGATCGTCGGCGGAGCCAGCGGCACCGGGGGCGAGGGGGCGGTCGAGCGCGTTCGGGGACTCATCGCCGCCAACGGGCTCGGAGCTCGGGTGCGCTTCGTGCCGCCCCAGCCCCACCATCTGCTGTCCACCTTCTATCGGGCCGCCGACGCGTGCGTCGTGCCCAGCCGATCCGAGTCGTTCGGCCTCGTCGCCCTCGAAGCCGCAGCGTGCGGGGTCCCGACGGTCGCCTCCGCGGTCGGGGGACTCCGAACGCTCGTCGAGCACGGCCATACCGGCTACCTGGTCGAGAGCCGAGATCCAGAGGACTATGCGGCCTACGTCGACGCGATCCTCGCTGATCCGGTGCTCGCCCGTCGCCTGTCGATCTCGGCCGCAGCCCGGGGCCGTACCTACACCTGGAGCCGCTCGGCGCTGCGGCTGCGCCGGCTCTACCACGACCTCGGGTCGCGGGCGCTCAGCCCATGCGAGTGACCGTGGCCGTGGGGCCCATGGGTCGAGGGGTTGATCGACCGACGTGGCCGGCGAAACGCGAGGAGCCCCGCCGGTGACCCTCCCGTCCGAACCCGACGAGCTCGCTGGAGTCCAGGCCTCGATCGACCGCTGGCTGGTCCACGAGCAGGCGGAGAACCCCGCCGTGCTCGGGGTCGAGCGAGACGTGGACGGGCCGCGCTCGTGGTTCGTGCGAATGCGAGGCGAGGAGAAGGACGTGTTCACCATCAGATTCCACCTCCGCCAGCGAACGCTGGTCTACGAGACGCACTTCATGCCAGCACCGGAGGAGAACGCCGCCCAGCTCTACGCGCACCTGCTGAGACGCAACGCCAAGCTCTACGGCGCCTCGTTCGTCATCGGGGAGGAAGACGCGCTTTACCTCCGCGGTCAGCTCGACAACGCCTGGATCACCGATGCGGAGCTCGACCGGGTGCTCGGATCGCTCTACGCCTGGGTCGAGCAGTTCTTCCGCCCGGCGCTCCGCATCGGCTTCGCGTCCCGGATCCCCTAGTCGGCGCGCTCCCCTTTCCTTCTCTAGATATCGGTTGTTTCCGCTCGTTTGTTATTGTATCGTGTACTGCGTCGAGCGGGTGGTGGCTGGCGGAGGTTGGGGAAGCTCCCGATGGTCGCCACCCGCTCGGCCACGGCCATCCCCGTCACCTTCATCGTGGGCGTCGGAGACGCCGGGTGCCTCTCGGCCGACACGACCTGAGGGCTATACCCTTCGGCGCTGTGACCAAGCTGCAGATGATCGGTGGGGGCAAGATGGGCCAGGCGCTGGTGGGCGGGCTGCTCACTGCCAGTTGGGCCGCTCCGGACGAGCTGACCATCGTCGAGGTGGTCGCCGAGCAGCGGGCCGCCGTGGCGGCTGCCTATCCCGGCGTCGAGGTGGTCGAGGCGCCAGTGGCCGACGTCGACTCGGTGCTGGCCGTCAAGCCCAATCTGGTGGCCGAGGTCTGCGCTGGTCTAACTAGCCCCCGCAGGGTGCTGTCGATAGCGGCCGGGGTGACCATCGCCTCGATCGAGGCCGCCTTGCCGGACGGCACTTCGGTGATCCGGGTGATGCCGAACACGCCGGCGCTCGTCGGGGCCGGTGCGGCGGCCGTGGCCGGCGGGACCGCCGCCACCGACGACGACGTGGCGTGGGCGGTCGAGGTCCTCAGCGCAGTCGGCGCCGCCGTCGTGGTGACCGAGCCCCTCCTCGACGCAGTGACCGGGCTGTCGGGGTCGGGACCGGCCTACGTGTTCCTGATCGCCGAAGCGCTCATCGACGCCGGGGTGTCGGCGGGGTTGCCCGCTGAGCTGGCGGCAACGCTCGCCGGCCAGACCCTCTACGGCGCGGCCAAGCTCCTGGTCGAATCGGGCACGGCTCCCTCCGAGCTGCGGGCCGGGGTCACCACCCCGGCCGGCACCACTGCGGCCGGGCTACGAGTCCTCGAGCAGCGGGGTGTGCGGGCCGCGATGATCGACGCCGTGGCTGCTGCTACCGAGCGCTCCCGGGAGCTGGGGGACTAGCACCAGCGGGCTCGGTCGCACCTCCCGCACGGTGGGTCGCCGGTAGGGTGCAGCCAGCTATGAGCCAGCGGTTCGACACGATCTCGTTCCTCTCCGACTACGGCCGCCGCGACGAGTTCGTAGGCGTGGTCCATTCGGTCGTCCGGTCGATTGCGCCGGCCGTGGCCGTGCTGGACATCACTCACGACATCGCCCCGTACGACGTTCGGGCCGGAGGCTTGGCCCTCGCCCGCTCTGCCCAGTACCTCGTGCCCGGTGTGGTCCTGGCCGTCGTCGATCCCGGGGTCGGCACCGGGCGTCGGGCCGTTGCCGTTGAGGTCGGCGACGGTCAGAGTTACCTCGTCGGCCCCGACAATGGTCTCCTCGCCCCGGCGGTGGCTATGGTCGGTGGTGCGACCGCGGCCATAACCCTCGACAATCCGGAGTACCACCTGGCGTCGCCCGGTCCGACCTTCGACGGCCGCGACGTTTTCGGCCCGGTGGCGGCCCACCTCTGCAACGGGGTCCCGCCGAGCGAGCTCGGCACGTCGGTCGATCCGGCTCAGCTGATTCCTGGAGTGCTGCCCGTGAGCGAACTCCACACCGATGGATCGATCCGGGCCGAGGTCCTCTGGATCGACACCTTCGGCAACGTGCAGCTGAACGTCGATCCCGGCCAGCTCGACGGGTGGCCGCCGACGGTACGGGTTTCCGGCGGCGACGAGTCCCGTATCGCCAATCGCGTGTCATCCTTCGCCGACGCTCCGATGGGCGGCGTCGGCCTGATCGTCGACTCCTACGGCCTGCTGACCATCGCGATCGATCGGGGATCGGCGGCGGTGTCGCTCGGGATCGGCGAGGCCGACGAGATCGTGCTGGAGCCGGTCGAAGGTCGTCAGCCGAACGTCGAGGCGCCGGTCAGCCTGTCTCCGACCAGGCATCGGCCCGAGGAGGAGCCGTCGTGAAGCCGAGAACCGTGATCATGATCGCGCTGCTGTTGTTTGCCATCCTTGGCGCTGGCGCGCTCCAGATCTTCTTCTTGACCCGCTGACCGAACCGGTCGCCTCAGATGCCGGAGCGAGCGAGGTCGATCAGCACTGCCCTGAGCAATGCGTGATCGAGCGGATCGATGATCGGGGAGCCGGCCCCCGAGTCGGTCGAGGGTTCCGGGGGTGCGACCGGCCGTGAAACGCTGGCCGGTCGAGGAGGGGCCGAACCCGCTGCTGTCTCTGCCGATCGGGAGGCGCCCAGAGGCGGCACGGCGGTAGGTGACGCGGTTGTCGGCGATGGGGGAGTCGATGGCGCGGTGGTCGGTGCGCCGGTGGTTGGCGTGCCAGTGCTCGGTGGTGCGGTTGTCGGTGGTGCGGTTGTCGGTGGTGCGGTTGTCGGTGGTGCGGTCGTCGGCGGCGCAGTCGTCGGCGGCGCGGTCGTCGGTGCCCGGGTGGTTGGTGGTGCGGTGGTCGGTGGCGCGGTCGTCGGCGGTGGGGGAACCGAGGTCGCTGCCGGTTCGCCTCGCACCGCCATGAACCGATGGGTGGTCCACACCTTGCCGTCGGCATGGACGACGCCCACCCCGACGGCGTCGAAGCGTGGGTCGACCAGGTTGGCATGGTGGGACGGGCTGTCGACGAACGCCCGGAAGAGTGCGTCGAGGTCGTGCACGACGTGAACGCCGACGTTCTCGCCCAGCACCTCCCAGTTCGCGCTCACCCCGGTCGACAGATCGGGAGCGTGGCGGAGCACACCGTCCGAGGCCATGACTCCGCTCCAACGGCGGGACGCCTCCGTCAACTCCGCCTCGACCCGTAGCCGGTTGAGCCCGTTGGCGGCCCTGTGCCGGTTGATCAGCTCGACAAAGATCGCTTCGTCGGCCTGCGACGTGGTGATGCTCGCCGCCATCGGACGGGCCTCCACCGGACCCGTTGGCACGAGCATGCCGAGGACCGCGACCACGACGAGCACTGAGCTGATTCGCACCTCGAGCCATCCCTCCGGGAGTTGCCGCACGACCTCCATCGGCGGCAGCGACGTGCGGTTGAGCGGCGAGGTCGCCCCGGGCTCAGCCGGTCCGGCGGGGATTGAGGGCCGTGCCCACCCAGTAGCGGGGCAACACCTCTCGTAGCGCTCGGAGGATGTCGCCGTCACCCTGCGGCGTGAACGTCATCTCGCCGGGCTGGTTCTTGTGGCCGGTCATCTCGATCAGCCATTGGCCGTGCGGTCCTGCGTCGAGGCCACGAAGCTCGGCCATTCGCTGTCCGCCGTCACTGGCCCACGTCGAACTGATCCGCCAGCGCCGGGTCGTCGGGGCCTGGAACGCCACCAGGAGCTCGACGTCCTCGGCAGCGATACCCGCATCGGACAGGGAAGATCTTCCGTGATCGGGGCTGCTTCGGGCCTCGTCGGCCCGGGCCATCACGAGGGTGGACACCGTGATGGGTCGCTCGTGCATCGTCTCTGGTCGGGACAGGAGAATCACGTCGGAGAGCGTCTCCGGGAGCCGAGCCAGCCGAACCGGTTCGATATCCACGAGATCGGGGTCGAGCGTCGAGGTCACCACGGCCCGGCTTGGGGTGGCCCAGATCGTCGTGATGCTCGAGTCGCCCTCGCGCTGGACATCGACTGCGACCATCATCGAAGCCGAGGCGATCACCTGTAGCATCGCCTCCGCCGCAGGGTGCAGCTGCCCGTCGGTGATCACGCCGCCCGTCTCCAGCCGGACGGTCGCCACCGGACTGGCGAGCCCCTCGCCGCTGGCCTGGCGCAGCGCCTCGGGCAGGATCTCGATCGGCAGGCGGAGCCGGCTGCGGCTCCTGTCGAGGATTGGCACGTGCTGGGTTGCCGACCTCATCGCCGTATGGCCCGTCCTCGCCACGCCGCTGCCATCTCCGCTCGGTACCGTCCCACCTGCCGACGCTGCCCGGGCCCACGCTAGGAATGGGGCCCGACCACCCCCAACGTGGAAAGCTACCTCATCCTCACCCGGCCGGGGGCCGGAGTCGGCGGCCGAGAAGGCGCCGGCGCCGGCAGTTGGCAGTTTCCGGCTCGGTTGCGGGCCGGAGCCCTGGTTCTCGCCGCCCCGTGGTCGGGGTAGGCGTGCGGCGAGGGCGGCGAATGGTCGCCAGGTGTGCTGAAATCGCCGGCGTGAACCTAGTCGACCGCCTGCTTGGCCTACCCGAGCGCCAGCCCGACGATCGAGCGGCGCTGGTGAGCGGCGAGGAGACGTTGACTTATGGCGCGCTGCGGGCTCGGGTCGCTCGGTGGCGAGGTGGTCTCGCCGAGGCTGGTGTCGGTCACGGAGATCGTGTCGTCCTCGTCGCCGACAACTCGCCCACCTTCGTCATCGGCCACCTGGCCGTGGTCGGGGCGGGGGCGGCCGTCGTGCCACTCAACCCCGCGTCGCCGCCAGCCGAGCTGGCGAGAGAGCTGCAAGCGGTCGGAGCGTCAGCCGCCATCGTCGCCCCCCGGGCCGGTCGCTCATGGGTCGAGCTCCAGACTGCCAATAGTCCACCGCCAACCCTGCCGCTCGACCGATTGGAGCAGGCGGCTCCGGTGCCTGTCGCTGCGGTCGAAGGCGACACACCGGCGGCACTGCTCTACACCAGTGGCACCGCGGGCATGCCGAAACCTGCGGTGCTGACCCACGGCAACCTGGAGGCCAGCCTGCTGGCAGTCGAGTCGCTGCTGATCGATCTGACGTCGACGCCGCACGTCGTGCTCGCCGTCATCCCTCTGTTCCATGTCTTTGGCTTCAATGCGGTCGTCAACCTGGGGCTGGCGGTGGGCGCGACGATCGTACTCGACGACTACACCACACCCGAGCGGGTCGAGGAGCTCGTCGCCGGCCACGGGGTGACGATCCTGGCCGGCCCCCCAACGCTCTGGCGGTCGCTCGCCGATCGCCCCGGCGTCACCCCGGACCGCTACGCCACCGTCACGCTCGCCCTGTCGGGAGCGGCCAAGTTGCCGCCCCGCTGTCGACTCGAGGTCAGGGACCGGCTGGGACTGGATCTCGACGAAGGCTACGGCCTCACCGAGACCTGCGCCATGGTCGCTTCGTCGGTCGGCACCGACGCACCGATCGGGTCGGTCGGTCGGCTCGTTCCCGGCGTCGAAGGCCGGATCGTCGACGAGCGGGGCGCCGATGTCCTGGTCGGCGACCCGGGTGAACTCTGGGTCCGGGGGCCGATGGTGTCCTCGGGGTACGCCGGCAGAGGCCCCGACGGCGACTCGTCTACCGCTGGCTCAGCTATCGAGCCAGGCGAGAACCACGGATCCGACGGCTGGCTCCACACCGGCGACGTCGCCGTGGTCGACGACGACGGCTACCTCGCCATCGTCGATCGCCTCAAAGAGGTGGTCAACGTGTCGGGCTTCAACGTGTTCCCCGCCGAGGTGGAGGCAGCCCTGACCCGCCATCCCGATATCGACGCGGCCGCGGTCATCGGCGAACCAAGCGAAGCCACGGGCGAGACGCTCGTCGCCTACGTGGTCCCCCGCACCGGGGCGATCATCGACGACGACCGGCTGACCGAGCACTGCCGGTCCGAGCTGGCCCGGTACAAGGTGCCGCACCGGTTCGAGGTCCGCGAGACCATGCCGGTCGGTGTCATCGGCAAGCTCCGTCGCCGGGAGCTTCGCTGAGGACACGGCCCCCCTTGGTGCCCGCCTGACACGAGTTCGTGCACTTGTGAAATCGATGGCCCCTCCCTAGCCTCGGGATGTGAGTTCGAGCGAGATCTCTGCGGCCACCGTCGGCCGCTTGCCGGCGTATCTGCGAGCGCTGATCGAGCTAGCAGGCGACGAGTCCGCCACCGTCTCCTCCGATCACCTGGCCGAGCTGGTCGGGGTCAATCCAGCGACGGTCCGACGCGACCTGGCCTCGTTGAGGATCACCGGCACCCGGGGCGTCGGCTACGACGTCAAGTACCTCGTCTTCGAGATCAGCGTGGAGCTCGGGCTCAACCAGGAGTGGCCGGTCGCCGTGATCGGTGCGGGCAACCTCGGTCGAGCGCTCGCCAACTATGCCGGCCTGACCGAGCGGGGCTTCCCGATCCGGTGCCTCTTCGACACCGACCAGGCCAAGATCGGCACCGAAGTGGCCGGGATCCCGGTCCGCCACCTCGACGACCTCGCCGGCACCGTGGCCGAGCTAGGCATCGCCGTCGGCGTCATCGCCACCCCCGCCGACGGAGCCCAGGAGGTCGCCGATGCCCTCGTCTCGGCTGGGATCGGCTCGATCCTCAACTTCACCGCCCATCCGATCATCGTCCCCGACCGGGTCGTCGTGCGCAGGGTCGACATCGCCACCGAGTTGCAGATCCTCAGCTTCTACCAGCAGCGGGGTGTCGGCACCTCGACCGGTACGGGCGTGCCGCTGGAGGTCCGATGAGCGAGCGGACCACCCCCCGCCTCGGGCTGGGCGTGCCAGGTGTCACTTTTGATCGGGTCGCCGGTTATGGTCGAGAACCGCGACACTGGAGCGTCGTCCGTTTCGCCTGGAGTCAACGATGACGGTTGTTGCCATCGGCCTGAACCACCGCACCACTCCGCTGGCGACCCTCGAGGACCTCATCGTTGCCGCCGACGAGATCCCGAAGGCGCTCGCCGAGGTATCGCGCAGCGACGTCGTGACCGAGGCCGTCGTCATCTCCACCTGCAACCGCACCGAGTTCTACGTGCACGCCGAGCGGTTCCACGACGGGTTCCGGGACGTGCGGGAAGCGATAGCGCTCCTGAGCGGGCTGGCGCCGGAGCGATTCGATCCTTATCTCTATGCCCACTACCACGACGACGCCGCCCGCCACCTCTTCCATGTGACCGCCGGGCTCGACTCGGTCGTCGTCGGCGAGCACGAGATCCTTGGTCAGGCAGCCCGGGCGTGGGAGCAAGCTCGGCTCGAGGGCGCGGCCGGCCCGGTCCTCAACCTGCTGTTCCAGCGGGCCATCGAGAGCGGGAAGAAGGTGCGGACCGATACCGACATCGGCCGGAGCACCGCCTCGCTCTCACATGCCGCGGTGGCCCTCGTCGAGGAACGGCGAGGGACGCTCGACGGTGCGTCCGTCCTCCTGGTCGGCGCCGGCGAGCTCGGCGCCTCGGTGGCCACCGCGCTGTGCCGCAAGCACCGCGTGAGTCTGGTGGCGACCAACCGGACCGACGCCAAGGCCGCAACGGTCGCCGCCCAGCTCGGTGGCACGGCCGTGCCGTTCGCCTCGCTCGCCGCGGCTCTCGACGGCATCGACATCGTGATCAGCGCAACCGGCGCGCCGGGAGCGGTCATCCCGCTCGAGGCCATCGAGTCGGCAGCGGCCGATCGGGACCTGCTCCTGCTCGACCTCGCCATCCCCCGCGATGTCCCGGCCGAGGCCGCCGACGTCGACAGGGTCCAGCTCGTCGAGCTCGACGAGCTCCAGGGCTACGCCAACCGGGGTCTCGAGCGGCGTCGAGCCCACGTCGAGGCCGCCCGAGCCGTCGTCGAAGCCGAGCTCGACCGCTACCGGGCGGCCAGCAGCGCCCGCGAGATGGCGCCCCTCATCGGTGGCCTCCATGCCTGGGCCGACTCGATCCGGACCGGCGAGCTCGAGCGGTACGCTCACCGGCTCCAGGCCATGCCTGCCGAGGACCGGGAGGCGATCGAGGCCCTGTCACGCTCGATCGTGGCGAAGATGCTCCACCAACCGACGGTGTCGGTGAAGGGCGCAGCCGGCACCGCGAAGGGCGATCGCTTGGCAGACGCCGTCCGGGAGCTGTTCGACCTCTCGTGACCGTCCGCATCGCGACCCGCCGGAGCCCGCTCGCCCTCTGGCAGGCGAATCATGTCGCCCAGCTGTTGCAGGCGGCCAACCCTGGGCTCGACGTCGAGCTGGTCGGTATCGACACCGCGGCCGATCTCGACCTGAGCCGCTCCATCGACCAGATCGGCGGCAAGGGAGCCTTCAGCAAGGAGATCCAGCAGCTCGTCCTCGCCGACCGGGCCGACCTGGCCGTCCACTCGGCCAAGGATCTCCAGGCGACGATCCCCGACGGGCTCGTCATCGGCGCCTACCCCGAGCGAGGCACGGTCCACGACTGCCTCGTCGGAGCACGCTTGGCGGATCTGCCCTCCGGTGCGACGGTCGCCACCGGCTCCGCTCGCCGCCGGGCACTGCTGCTCGACGTGCGCCCCGACCTGAACGTCGCCGGGCTGCGAGGCAACATCGGGACCCGCCTCAGTCGTCTGGCCGACCACGATGCCATCGTGATGGCTGCCGTTGCCCTCGAGCGCCTCGGGGAAGAGCCCGACGTCGTTGACGACCTCGACCCCGAGAGCTTCGTGCCCCAGGTGGGCCAGGGCGCCCTCGCCGTCGAGTGCCGAGCCATCGACGAGCGGATGCGGGAGCTGCTGGCCTCGATCGATCACGAGCCGACCCGCGTCGTGGTCGGCGCCGAGCGGTCGTTCCTCGCCGAGCTCGGAGGCGACTGCGACCTCCCGGCCGGGGCGAACGCCCAGCTCGGCAGCGATGGCAAGCTGACGATCCGCGGTGTACTCGCGCCCGACCGCAATGGCGCTCTGCTACGGGGCGAGGTCGTAGAGCTACCGGGGGCCGATCCGGGGGCTGCGTTGGCGCAACGGCTCCGTGGCGGCGACGCCGCCGGGCCCGGTGACCGGCGCTGAGCAACCTCTGACCGGCCTGTCGGTGGTCGTCTGCCGGGCCGTGGCCGACGCCGAATCGTTGCTGGAGCGGTTGCAGTCGGTCGGGGCCGAGCCCGTATCGGTCCCGCTCCACCAACGCGACGCCCCGAGCGACGATGGCCAGGCCCTGCGCCGTGCGATCGAGGCAATCGATTCCTACGACTGGTTGGTCGTCACGTCGGCCAATGGCGTGCGGGCCGTGCTCGCCGAGCTCGGCGATCGGGCGCTCCCGGCCTCGCTTCACGTGGCCGCCGTTGGCCCGGCGACCACCGCTGCGTTCACCGACGCCGGCGTCGAGGTCGACGTCGTTCCCCCACGGGCCACCGCCGCCGATCTCGCTGCTTCGCTGCCGCCGGCCCGGGCCGGGGAGGTCGTGTTGGTCCCGCTCAACGAGGCGGCCGACGACACCCTCGAGTGCGGGCTCGAGGCCCGGGGCTACGCCGTCGACCGGGTCGACGCCTACCGGATGACAGAGCCGCAGCCGCCCCCGGGGGAGCACGAGGCGGTCGCCGCCGCCGACGCAGTGCTGTTCACCGCCCCGTCGATCGTCGACCGCTTCTGCGACCGGTTCGGCGAAGCGGCTGTGCCCGACGTCGTGGTCTGCATCGGTCCGAGCACGGGGGAACGGGCCCGCGATCGCGGTCTCGATCGGCTCGTCGTGGCGACGACGTCGAGCGAGGAGGGCTTGATCGAGGCTCTGCTCGCTACGCTCGGATCGACGGGTCGGCCCTCACGGGATCGGCCGTCGCCCGTGCACGGGATCGAAGCGGGAAGCGGATCGTCCGACGACCCCGAAAGCCGGACCGCCGATCGAGGATCGCAGCGGTGAAGACGAGCGAGTGAAGGAAGTAGCATCGTGTCATTCCCCCAGCGCCGGCCCCGCCGCCTCCGTGCCACCCCGGCGATGCGACGTCTCGTCGCCGAGACCCAGCTCTCGGTCAGTGACCTGATCGCCCCCCTGTTCGTACGGGAGGGGATCGCCGCACCGGAACCGATCGCCTCCCTGCCAGGGGTTGTGCAGCACACGGTGCCGTCGCTTCTCGACGAGGTGAAGCGGCTCGTCGACCTGGGCGTGCCGGGGGTGATCCTGTTCGGGATCCCGCTGGTCAAGGACGCCGTCGGCTCCGAGGCCTGGAATCCGGACGGGATCGTCCAGGTCGCCCTCACCGAGTGCCGGCAGGCCTTCGGCGACGACATCGTGCTGATCGCCGACCTCTGCGTCGACGAGTACACCGATCACGGTCACTGCGGGATCGTGGACGAAGCCGGGCGGGTCGACAACGATGCCACTCTCGATCTCTACGCCAACGCGGCCGTGGCCCAGGCCCGGGCGGGGGCCGACATCGTCGCTCCGTCGGGGATGATGGACGGGCAGGTACTCGCCATCCGCGACGCCCTCGACGAGGAGGACTTCACCGACACCTCGATCCTGGCCTACTCGGCGAAATACGCGAGCGCGCTGTATGGCCCGTTCCGCGAGGCGGTGGACGTGACGATCGCCGACGGCGGCGATCGGCGGGGCTACCAGCAGGACTGGCGCAACGGTCGAGAGGCACTCACCGAGATCCGCCTCGATCTCGGGGAGGGGGCCGACATGGTGATGGTCAAACCGGCGCTGGCCTACCTCGACGTGATCGCCCGGGCCCGAGTCGAGGTCGACGTGCCACTGGCGGCCTATCACGTGTCTGGCGAGTACGCGATGCTGAAGGCGGCCGCGGCCAACGGCTGGATCGACGGCGATGCTGCAGCCTTGGAGCTGCTCGGTTCGATCAAGCGGGCCGGGGCCGACTTCATTCTGACCTACTTGGCGGCCGAGGTGGCCGAGAAACTCAACGGCTGAGGAGTCTGGCGTGGACGAAGGCACTGCTCGCGACGACGCTCGAGTCGCGGCCAACAACGAGCTCTACGAGCGAGCGAAACGAGTACTCCCCGGCGGGGTCAACTCGCCGGTCCGGGCGTTCCTCTCGGTCGGCGGCACCCCGTACTTCGTCGAGCGGGGGGAAGGCTCGAAGGTATGGGACGCCGAGGGCAACGAGTACTTGGACTACGTCCAGAGCTACGGCGCCTCGATCCTGGGCCACGCTGATCCGGCGGTCGTAGCGGCGGTCACCGACGCCGCCGCCGCTGGCACCACGTACGGCGCCCCTACCCGCCGGGAAGTCGAACTGGCCGAGCTGGTGTGCGAGTGGGTACCCGGTGTGGAGATGATCCGGATGACCTCGTCGGGCACCGAAGCCGCCATGTCGGCGATCCGCCTCGCTCGGGGCGCGACCGGCCGCAAGAAGGTCGTCAAGTTCGCAGGCTGCTATCACGGTCACGTCGACTCGCTCCTCGTCGCCGGCGGATCGGGCGTGGCCAATCAGGGCCTGGTCGGGTCGGCCGGGGTGACGGAGTCGGCGGTGGCCGACACCGTCGTCGCGCCATACAACACGGTCCCGACCCTCGACGCCGACACCGCTGTGCTCGCCGTGGAGGCGGTCGCAGCCAACATGGGGGTCGTCGCCCCCGAACCCGGGTTCCTCGAAGGGCTCCGAGCCGAATGCGATCGAGTCGGCGCGCTGCTGTTCTTCGACGAGGTCATCACCGGCTTCCGTCTCGGGAGAGGTGGTGCGACAGCTTGGTCGGGGGTCCAGCCCGACGTGTGGGCCTTCGGCAAGGTGATCGGTGGAGGGTTGCCCGTCGGTGCATTCGGCGCCAGCGCCGAGGTGATGGCCAACATCGCTCCGCTCGGTCCCGTCTACCAGGGCGGCACTCTGTCGGGGAATCCGCTGGCGACCGCAGCCGGCCTAGCTGCCCTCCGCCAGCTCGACGACGAGCGGTACTCGGCGCTCGAGGCGACGGCTAAGCGGTTGGCGGCCGGCCTGGCCGAGGCCCTGACTGCGGCTGGCGTACCGGTGCAAGTACCCGCGGTCGGTCCGCTCGTTGGCCTGTTCTTCGCCGATGACGCGGTCCGTCACTACGACGACGCCAAAGCATCGGCCGAGACCGGCCTGTACCCCCGGTTCTTCCATGGGATGCTGAGTCGGGGAATCGCCCTCGCCCCCGGCCCCTACGAGGCCCTCTTCCCCAGCCTGGCCCACACCGACGCCGACATCGACCGCACGATCGAGGCAGCGGCCGAGGTGGCGACCGAGCTGGTCCCTGACTGACCGACGGTTGCCAGCGCAGCCGGTTCCTGGCCGGCTGAAGCGGGTCGTTTGATTCTCAACTTGTCGCGGCGGCGCGCCGTAGAAGTGCCATGGCCCCTCGACCGGCACGTGCCCGCCGATGAACGTCCGCCGGGGCAGGGACAGGGGCAGGGCCGGTCCGGGGGGAGTCGTCGCCGTCCTGACCATCATCGCATCGGCCCTCGTCGCCGACCCGTCGGCGGCCGATGTCGAGCCCGGATTGACGTCGATGCCTGCCCCGATCGTGGTCGAGTCGGTTGACCCGACCATCCCCGTCGACGATCCCGAGCTCCTCGACCAGCTGAGTGCCATCCACGACGACTTCGACCAGGGGATGACAAGGCATGTGGCCGAACCCGTGCTCTCCTGGCCCCAGGCGGCGATGACGAACAGCGGCTTCACGGTCACCTTCGACAGCACGCATACCGCGCCGTCGTCGGTTCAGGCGGTAATAGTCGCCGCCGCCCAGGACTGGGACGATGTGCTGGCCACATCGATGGCCGGTCCGGTCGAGATCGCAGTGATCTGGCGAGATCTCGGGAGTCCGAGCCTGCTCGGCTCCGCCGGTCCGAGTGGCCTCTACGCTTCGGCGTCACTGCCGTCGTCGTCGTACTATGCCGCCGGCTTGGCCAATACGCTGCTCGGCACCGACGTGAACGGTGCCGCGACGCCCGAGCTGACCGTCAACCTGAACTCGACGGCCAACTGGTACATCGGCACTACCGGCAACCCGACCTCCGGTCAGGTCGATCTGTACAGCGTCGTGCTCCACGAGATCGGCCACGGCTTGGGGTTTCTGGGCTCGGCCAGCATCAGCAACGATCCCGGGCCAGCACCGACGTTGGAGAATCCGTCGTTCGTGTTCGACGAGGCGGTCACCCACAACGGCGAGAGCCTCCTGTCGACATCCGATCCGAACAGTCTGCTCCAGTCGGGCAACCTCCACATCGACATCAGCGCCGGTCTGCAACAGCAGCTGTACGTGCCGGCGGGCTGGCAGGAGGGCAGCAGCTTCTCCCACTTCGACGAGTCCGCCATCCCGGCCGGAACGCCGGGTGCGCTGATGACCCCGAGCATCACGGTGCAGGAGACCGAACGGGTGCTCGACGCGCCGGTGCTCGGCGTGATGGCGGGCATGGGCTGGCCCATGGCGGTCACGGCGACGACGCCGACGCTCGGGACCGTGGTGCCGGGAAGCGCCCAAGCGACGCTGTCGTGGACCACCGACTTCGCTGTGGTCGGGCTGCCACCCGATGGGTATCGGATCGAGGCGTGGCGTGACGGGGTGACGCTCGACTCGACCCAGACCGTGGCCGCGACCGCGACGGCGACCACGATCACCGCCCTGCAGAACGGCAGCGACTACACGCTCACCGTGACTCCGTTCGCCGGAGGCGTCGATGGAACTGCGGCCTCGGTGGCCGTCACCCTCCAGGGGGTGCCAGGGGCGCCGTCGATCGTGACCGCCCAGGGATCTGGCCTGACCCAGACGATCGCTTGGTCCGATGCGTCGGGCACCGGTATCACGGGCTACGAGGTCGAGCGCTCGTTGGACGGGGTGACGTGGTTGGCCGTCGGCTCGACGACCGGCACGAGCCTCGTCACGACGGTGGCCGAGGGCGTCCACCAGTTCCGGGTCCGGGCCAGCAACAACCACGGGCCGGGCGACTATGGGTACACGATCCCGGTCGGCATCTCGGCCGGTGTCGTCCGGCCGGTCGCGCTCGACGGCCAGCTGGGACGGTTGTACGAGGCGTACTTCCAGCGCGATCCGGATGCGGCCGGCTTCGGGTTCTGGCAGGGCCAGCGTGCCGGTGGCGCGCAGCTCGGCGACATCTCCGATGTGTTCGCCGCGAGCGCCGAGTTCGTGGATGTGTACGGTTCGCTGAGCGACTCGGAGTTCGTCGAGCTGGTCTACCAGAACGTGCTGAGCCGACCGGCCGATGCGGCGGGGCTGGCCTACTGGGTGGGGCAGCTGGCCGCCGGCGTGAGCCGGGGCACGGTCATGACCGGTTTCTCCGAATCGGCCGAGTACATCGTCACGACCGGCACGGTCGCCCCGGCGAGCACCGCAGACGACGAGGTGTACCGCCTGTACGTCGCCTTCTTTCTTCGGTTCCCCGATGCGGCTGGCGACGCTTACTGGACCAGTGTTCGCTCCGGTGGCGCCTCATTGGAGAGCATTGCCGCATCATTCGCCGCCTCGGCCGAGTTCGTCGCCGCCTACGGGTCGCTGCCCGACAGCCAGTTCGTCGAGCTGGTGTACAACAACGTGCTCGGCCGGACCGCCGACGCCGCCGGCGCCGCCTACTGGGAGGGTCAGCTCGCCGCCGGTCTCGATCGCGGGGCGATGATGGTCGGCTTCAGCGAGTCCGCTGAGTTCATCATGGCCACCGGCACCCTGCCTAG
>JAOTYQ010000503.1 GCA_029861725.1 Acidimicrobiia bacterium
AGGCGCACCGCACGGCGAACGAGCCGTCGGACGGCGAGACGCGGCGTCAGAAGGAGACGCTGAGGCAGGCAGCCCGACGAGGTCGAGCGCTGCAGAGACGACGTCGCGTTCTGGCCCCTCACGAGGCCGCTCCCGGCTCCTACGCCTGCTAGATCGGCCGATTAGCGAGGTCGTCGCCCATCGCGAATGGCGGTGGAAATCCGTAGCTGGACGGTGCCGGGTGGCTTATCGCACGCTCGGCCTCGCGCACGACGATCTTCTCGGGGTGGACGACCACCCGATAGCTGGAGATCTCCGGGTCGGTGAGGGTCGCCGGCAGGTCGGTTGCGGCGACGTCGAGCCTTCGAGCAGATCGAGCAGCTCCCCTTGGGAAGACGCTCAGATCAGATCGACGAGCAGCTGCCCGCACCGAATACGGCTCGTGCCCCATCCGGTCCGAGTAGGTCGTCGAGCCGAATCGGGTATCGCTCGGTTTCCGGTTGGCGGCTGCGTGTGAACCGCCCCCGGTCTGGTGGACGTCCAGCCCGGAGTGGATGGAGCAATGCCAAGACACGGGTAGTAACCCGGATCAGCTGCGGGAGCGGGGCCGTGCGCGTCGTGCTGGATCGCGAGCATCAGTCCCGGTCCGACCACCGATGAGCTGGCCGAGCTGAAGCGCCTGAAGTGGGACAACGCCGCGCTGCGGTGGGCGAACCACGTCTTGAAGGCGGCGGCAGCCCATGGATACCACGCTGTGTGACGGACGGCGACGGCGGACATCACTTTGGGACGTCCCCGATGTGGGCGGGCCCGGCCTCGTCCACTAACTTGCGTGTCGGCGGCGTTCGGAGGGGCCTCTCTGTTGCAGCGACCGGGGGCCTCTGGGCCGCTGGCTTCAGTCCACTGCTGGAGTTCGCTCACCTCCGTTGCCGAGTTGACCAATGACCGACGTAACACGCCCATTCGTCCTGGCCGACACGAAGCTCGCTATGCCGAGCCGCCGCGTCTCTTCTCTGCCGAGGCCACGGCTGCTCGATCGGCTTCGCTCGGCAATGCCTGTGCGGTTGGCAGCGATCGTCGCCCCAGCCGGTTACGGCAAGACCACCCTCGTCCAAGCGTGGTGCGACCATCTCAGCTCCACCAGGACGATCGGGTGGCTGTCGCTGGATGAGCGCGACGCCGATCCGGTTCGGTTCTGGACCTATCTGACCGGGTGCCTGGAGCGGTGCGGCGCACGACTCGACGATCGGCTGTTGGCCGATGTGCGCTCCGATCCCGACGCCGCCGATGACCTGATCGTGGCCTTGGTGACCAAGCTCGCGTCGCTCGAGCGGCCGCTGACCGTGGTCCTGAAGGACCTTCATCGGGTGGCCAACGGCGACGTGGCGGAGTGGATCTTCGGGCTGGTCGAGATGGCCCCGGACAACGTGATGTTCGTCGTGATCAGCCGGACTTCGCCATGGCCGCTGACAGCGATGGAGGGTCGTGGCGATGCCGTGGTGCTCGGGCCCGACGATCTGGCGTTCGATCGGGACGAGACGACGGCACTGCTGACCCAGACCACCGGCCTGAGCGGGATCGAGTCAACGGCGATCGAGACGGTCCATCGACGAACGCAAGGCTTGCCGGTGCTCGTGCAGCTCGCGGCGGATGGGATCAACCGTCAGTCCAACCCCGACCGTCTGGTGGCCGGACTGAGCGAGACCAACCGTTTCGTCGGCCAGTACCTGCTCGAAGAGGTTCTCAGCGCCCTCCAACCGGAGCTTCGCCAATTCCTTTTGGATCTGTCGATATCCGACCGGTTCTCTGTGGATCTCGCCGCCGCGGTGATCGACGGACCGGCTACCGAGCTCGTCGAGGCGCTGCGGTCCGAGCTCGTCTTCGTTTCGGCCGACGAACGAGATGAGTGGTTTGGCCCGCACCCTCTGGTTCGTGATCGTTTGGAGGCCGAGCTGTCACGGCAAGATCCGGCTCGGGCTCGGTTACTTCACCACAGGGCCGGCAAATGGCATCGCCAACAGGGCGATAGCTCGCGTGCAGTGGAGCATCTCATCGCGGCTGAAGCCTTCGGGGAAGCGATCGACCTGATCGCCGAGGTGATGCTCGACTACTGGTCGGCCGGTCGAGTCACCACCGTGCTTCGTTGGCTCGACCTTCTCCCCCTCGAGCAGATCGACACCCAGCCCGGCGCAGCATCCGAGCTTGCCCAGATGCTGAGCGCCCTCGGCCGCTTCGATGAAGCGAGCGGCTGGCTCGACGTTGCCGCTCGGGCCGCTAGGTCCGATGACCAGTGGCTCGACGTGCACTTCGGCCGCCTCGTCCTTGAAAGGGGACGCGGCGACGTCGAAGCCACTCTGGCCGCAGCAGATGCGATCGACGATCTGGCTCAGCGGGCCGCAGACAGTGATACCCGTGCAACGATCGCTCGTCGTCAGGTGGAAGCACTGCTCTTCCGTGCGGCCTGCTACGAGATCCGGGGGGAGGACGACAAACGGCGAGCAGCTGCTGCCCGATTCGAAGCGAACCGCGCCGTGGCTTCACCGGCCGTGGCATTCTCCGCTGAACTTCTCGAAGCCCGCTGGAGTGCCGACGACGGACAACTCGCCGAAGCCGAGAGGCAAGCCCGGCTGCAGCTGCGTTCTGCCGAGCAGAAAGGACTCCTCGATTTCCACATGATCGGCCACGCCCACATGGCCCTGGCCCGCGTCGCCTGGTGCCGGGGTCAGCTCGACGAAGCTCGTGCATCGTTGAGCGATGCGTCCCGGATCGATTATCGCGGGGGGGCACAGGTGAAGACCTTCCAGGCGGTATGCGCAGCCGAGATCCTGGCCAGCGCCGGTCGACACGACCGTGCCGACGAGATCCTCCAGTCGGCTTGGGATGGGGAACCGACGTCACCGACCTCTGAGGACATGCGCCTCTTCGTGGCTGGTTGGGGGCTGTGGGTATCCGCGGTGCACAACCGCCACCTCGAAGCCCAGCGCTGGCAGATCGAGCTCCTGCGCTCCGGGCTCATCGAGACGCTTCCACTGCCGCTCTGGGCACGGTACCTCCTGGTGAGCGAACGTCCCGAGCCGATCGTGGCCCGGTTCTCGGTTGACGGCACCACTCTGCCAACCGAACCGCTCATTCGACTCCGCTGCGGACTCGTGTTGCATGCAGCACTTCAGATGATGGGGCAACACTCGGAGGCCGTGAACCTGGCCCGTGGGCTCCTGAGCGGAGCTGAGCAATACGAACTCATCCAACCACTGATCGATGAACCCCGCTTGGTGACCGGTTTCGATCCTCACGGGAGTCACGGTCCCTCGCAGTACTTCCTGAGCCGGATCCAGCCGGACACCTCGTCGAGCCCGGCTCGCGTCACGGTCCCCGCGAGCATCCTCGTGGAGCAGCTCAGCCCCCGAGAACTGGACATCGTCCGCTACCTCCCAACCCGTATGACGAACAAGCAGATCGCGTCCGAGCTATACGTATCGCTCAACACCGTGAAGAGCCACCTGCGGAGCATCTACCGCAAGCTTGGCGTAACGACCCGCGACGATGCCATCGACCAGTGCCGGGAGCTCGACCTCCTGTGATCGCGGCCGATCTGGCCGATCGGACCCTCATCGATCCGATGCGGTGACCCGGGCAGCCGTACCTGACTCGCAAGCTCAATCCTCTACGTCGAGCGGGCGTGGGTGGTGGGCAGCAGATAGGCGCCGACGAAGAAGCAGACCGCACCAAGGAACGTTCCCGAGTTGACGATGGTCAGGTTGAGGACTTCACCGGTCGTTTCCAAGGTGAAGGCGGCGATGGCGGAGAGCATGAAGAATATCGACCCGACGTAGTTCAGGGCTGACACCCACCAATCGGCATCCTCGGGGTGAACGCGCCAGAGGCGCTGGCAGACGAACTGCCAGGCGAGATGGCTCGCGATCAAGAAGGCGATCGAGCCAAAGAGCCAAAGAAGTCGGGCGCCCAAACCAGCCGATTCGTCAGCTCTACCGACTAGTTGCTGAACATGGCATCAATCGTATTGACGTTGAACAACACCGTTCCGACGAGTTGGACGACCGCAGACCACCAGAGGATTTCGTGAGGTTGTAGGAGAGACGTGTGACCGGAACCAGGCCTCTCGTCTGACTCTCCATCGCCCGAGATCACCTCGATGAACCCCTGGTAGGCCGCGGTGGTGTCGCGGAGGCTCTCCATGTATCGCTTGATGAACCATGGTTGGAACTCGTGGCTTGGGCGTCGGCCCAGGGTGGCATTCGTAGTCGCCCACGTAATAAGACTCGCCTGGTCTACGGTCGAGCGTGGCACGCACGCCTCACGGACAGCAAGGGGCCGTGCAAGCGTCACCCGGGTGAAGAGAGTGCGTAACGACGTCCTCGACCTCCGCCTCCGAGGATTGTCGTCGAACTGGCCGAAGCAGGCGACGAGCTCTGAGCCCGGTTGGTCAGCCCGGCAGACTTGACGGTGTCACCTGTGGCCGTCGATCGACAGGTCGACCTCCTCATCGGACCGGAAAAGGGCCGCGATGACCGCACTACCGGAAGATCGGTACGCGAATTCGTCGCGGATCGGTATTGTTACCGGCCGGTCTTCGGGCCAGAGTCGGACCTTACGCATCACCTGGGGATCCTGA
>JAOTYQ010000504.1 GCA_029861725.1 Acidimicrobiia bacterium
GCGGCCGAGATCGACGCCGACATGCGAGCCAGCGGCGGGCTGCTCACCGCCGCCGACCTGGCCGGCTACCGCACGACGTGGGGCGAACCGCTGCGGACGAGCTACCGAGGCTTCGACATCGCCACCAATCAGCCACCCGGCGGTGGGGTGATGGTGGCCGAGATGCTCGGCATCCTGGGGAACTTCGAACTTGCGGCCATGGGCCACAACTCGGTCGACTACATCGCCACGGTGACCGAGGCGATGAAGTGGGCGACGGCCGACAAGGACGCCTTTGTCGGAGATCCCGAGTTCGTCGACGTGCCCCTCGACCGGCTCCTGTCCCCCGGCTACGGGGCCGAGCTGGCCGACCGCATCCGGTCGGGCCAGCGGGCCGAGGTGGCCCGCATCGCGGGCGAGCCGCCGGACACGACCCAGGTGTGCGTGGTCGACCGGGAGGGCAACGCCATGACGATGACCCACTCCCTCGGCATGCCATCGGGCGTGGTGACCGACGGGCTGGGGTTCATGTACAACGGCTGCATGGGCGTGTTCGACCCGCGTCCCGGCCGGGCCGGCTCGCTCGGTCCAGGCAAGCGGCGGTTCAGCTCGATGTGCCCGACGACCGCGTTCCGCAACGGCGAGCTGCGGCTGGTCGTCGGTGCGCCCGGCGGCACCCAGATCGCCATGGGCGTGACCCAGGTGCTGCTGAACTGCATCGACTTCGACATGCCGATCCTCGACGCCGTCGTCGCCCCTCGTTTCTCCTCTACCAGCAACGCCATCGACGTCTGCAACCGGATCCCCCGTTCGGTCACCGATGCCCTCGCCGCCGACGGGTTCGAGATCGTCCGCTGGCCTCAGAGCTACGCCTTCGCCCTCGTCCACGGCATCGCCGTGACCCCCTCGGGCCTCGCAGGGGCCGCCGATCCCGGCGCCGACGGCATGGCGCTGGCGGGCTGACGCGAGCCGCAGCCCGAACCCTTGCAGGGGGCTGCGGCCCGCACTACTAGCAGCTCCCGGACGATCGCTTGCGGGGGATCGACGGGTCGACCACTTCGATGTGGACATGACCCCATGACGGCTCGGCCGTCAGGTCGTCGATCTGGGACCGGAACGGGAACTTGGTGGCGTGCGATGCGATGACCTGACCGGCCTCGACCCGCTGCCCGGCGCCAACGACGACGTCCTGGACGTGGAGGATCTTGACCTCGAGGCCGGGGCGGCTGTCGGGGTTGATCACGACGTAGCCGTCGCGGTACCGGCAGTACAGGGTGTAGCTCCCGGCTCGGGCCACCGTCCCGGCGACCGGGGCCGTGATCGCCGTGCGGGGTTCGGTGACGATGTCGATCGCTCCCCGCTCGTGGGTGCCCCGATGGCGTGTCGCCATCGTCGTCAACCGCACCGGAGCGGGACGCATCGGGCTCATCCCGAGGGCGCCCGGATGGGTCGACTGGTGGAACCCCGCACGCTCGATGGCGGCGGCCGGAGCGATGATCGTGAGCCCGGCGACGGTCGCGAGCGGCTGGCCGTCGACGACGTCGACGCTGCGCCCGGTCGATCGGCCGTCGGGGAGCTGGCAGCTTCGAGCTGGGACACCGTCGGACGGGTAGGGGTACCGGCCGGTGAACTCTGCCGAGAGCGACACGTTGAGCACAACACCGCCCCTGGACAGCTCATCCCGGGTGAGGAGGTCGGTCCAGTAGGCGAGGCCGCCGGGATCACCGGGCCGTTCGAGCACGTTGTGGTAGATCAACTCGACGAAGGCCTGGTCGGTTAGCCGGCCGTAGCGGCCGAGGAATTCGGCGCTGTCGGCGAAGACGTCGGCGATGGCGTCGAGGCCGAGGCAGGCGTCGCGCTGGTCGATCCAGTACAGGGCGCCGCCGGGATCGGGCGATCGACCGAAGAACGCCCAGTACAGGCGAAACACGTTGGCGTGATCTGCGGTCAGCTCATCGTGGCTGGCGATCGCGTCGAAGCTCGCCGAGTCGATGCCGGTCGGCGCTCTGGCCGCCGGATCGGGCGGAGCCGCCCCCGCCGGGTAGGTCGCGGCGGTCGCCACCGCCGCGAGCGCGACGATGGCGGCTGCCAGCCGGGTGATTCGTGACAGCCGACCGATGACCGTGGTGGCCGAGCGGATCCGGCCGGTCGACAGGAGACGGCGAGGGGCCATGGCCACACCATCGGCGGGGACGCCAATCGATGAAGCGGCTCGCAGCACCACCGCGTCCAGCTAGGCGAGTTGCACCAAGCACGAGCGTGGTGGGAGCTGGGTGTGCCATCGTCTTCCCATGGCGAGGGAGGGCGGATTTCGGGTCCTTGGCCCGCTCGAAGTCGTTGATGGCAACGACACGCTCATCGACGTCGGGGGGCCTCGGCAGCGGGCGGTGCTTGCCGCCCTCCTGACGTCGCCCCGTGCGACCGTCTCGACCGAGTCCTTGATCGACGCCGTGTGGCCCCACGCCCTGCCCCTTCGCCCCCGACGAGCGTTGCAGTCGTATCTCGCCCGCCTCCGCCACCGGCTCGGGAACGACCTGATCCAGCGACGAGGTGACGGCTATGCCGTGCTGGTCGAGCCGGAGGATTTGGACGCCGACCTGCTCGTGCGGGCGACCGCCGGGGAGGGCAACCCGTGTGCCGCGCTCGATCTGTGGCGAGGTGCGCCGTTCCAGGATCTCGCCCATTGGCCTCCCGCACAGGCGCAGAGCGCACGTCTGGTCCAATCTCGGGCCGAGGCGGCGGCGCTGTGCGTCGAGCACGACATCCGAGCCTCACGGTTCACCCAAGCGGCGAGCCGAGCGCGGGAGCTGCTGATCGATCATCGCTACGATGAGAGGATCTGGTCGGGCCTGATCCAGGGCCTCTATCACTCCGGTCAGCAGATCGATGCGCTGGAAGCGGCCCGTGACGTGCGACAGCTGCTGCGTGGCGAGCTGGGGGTGGACGTCGGGCCAGAGCTCGCCGCGCTGGAGACGGAGGTCCTCCGCCGGACGGTGGCGTTGCCGGCGCCGAGCGCCTCGGTTGGAGACCATCCGGCGCTGCCGGGCCTGCTCCGCCGTTACGGCGAGCGCTTCTTCGCCGGGCGGGAAAGCGAGTTGGCGCTCCTGGCCCAGTGCTGGTCCGACGTCACCCACACGGCCAGCAACCGGTTGGTGCTGCTGACCGGTGAGCCCGGCATCGGGAAGACCCAACTGGCGACCGAGCTCGCCCGACGGGTGGCCGGCGACGGCGGTCTGGTCCTCTACGGCGGTGCGACCGTTGAGACCAGCTCCGGGCTCTCCCCGCTCATCGAGGCCGTCAGGACCCAGGTGCGCTCGATCGGGATGCCCGACGTGTCGCCGAGGGACCGCGCCGTGCTGGCTCGCTTGCTCCCGGAGCTGGGCGACCCTGCTCCGGCGACTGGCGACAGCGATGTCGACCGGGCCGATCTCGCCGCCTCGGTTGCTGGCGTGCTGAGCCGATGGGCCGGAGCGAAGCCGCTGCTCGTCGTGCTCGACGACCTCCACTGGGCGGGACGGTCGACCTTCAGCCTCGTCACCTCGATCCTGCGGGCTTCGCCGTCGCTGCGGATGCTCGTCGTGGCGACGATGCGGGACGTCCCGCCCGACACCTCGCACCAGCTCGACGAGCTGATCGGAGATCTGCTCCGCCTCCCGATGGTGTCGACCCTGCCCGTCTCCGGCCTCGATGTTCCCGCCGTCGCCGCGCTGCTCGGGGAACGCAGCGACCTGGAGCCGGCAGAGGTCGCTCGGCGATCTGGAGGAAGCCCGCTGTACGTCTCCTACCTGATCGCCTGTCCTCACACGAGCGACCACGACATCGAGGCCTCGATTCTCGCTCGGGTCGGTCGGGTGGGAACCGGGGTCGCCGCGGCGCTACGGACGGCGGCCGTCATCGGTGAGCGGTTTCCAGTCGGGCTCCTGTTGGAGGCGATGCCGGACCGCGCCGCTGTCGTCGATTCCCTCGGCCGGGCGGAAGCAGCTCGGCTGCTCGACCCTGTCGACGATTGCGGCCAGCAGCTGCGCTTCCGTCACCGTGTCGTGCGGAGCGCGCTCTACGACTCGCTCAGCACGACCGAACGAGCCCGGATGCACGGTGCCGTCGCCGAGGCCATCGAGCGGCGGTCGGAGCCCGACCCCGGCCTGGCCGCGGGCGCGATCGCCTGGCACCTGGCCCGGGCCGGTCCCTTCGGCGACGGCTCGTCTCGGGGCCGGCCCGCTGTGGCGGCAAACGGTCGGGCGCCCGAGCACACGGCGCCGCCGATGAGCACGACGGGCGAACAGGAGCGGCCGGGCCGCGGCCGGGGCCCGGGCGACGGCTCATCGTGAGGCGTCGCCGATCGGCGGCCGGGCCGCTCGGACGGTTGGTGGGCCCGACGCGCTAGGGGGCGTGGGTCGATGCGTACCAGACCGGGCAGTGCGGCTGGTCGGGGTTCGGATTCGGTGTCTCCGGCGGGCACTCGGCGCCGGTCCAGAAGTCGGCTAGCCAGGCGTCGAGATCGTCGCCGGCGTCCTTCGCCTGGCCGTGATAGGCGATCTCGACCCGGACGAGCGATCCCGTGGGGTCGTCCAGCGACGCGAATGACGCACCCCCGAGCACGGGAAAGCCTTCGATG
>JAOTYQ010000505.1 GCA_029861725.1 Acidimicrobiia bacterium
TCCGAGCCCGACCGCCCGCCCGGCGGCCCGAGCCTCGATGACGTGCGGTTCGATGGCGTCGAGGCAGGCTGCAGCCCCGAGACAGCCGTCGTCCATGATCTGACCGGGCCCCCACACCGCTCCCGGAGTGACGACGTTGCGCCTGCGCATCGTCAACGGGTCGAGACCGACGGCATCGGCCAAGCGGTCGATCACGCCCTCCATGGCAAACTGAGCCTGGTTGGCGCCGAAGCCGCGGAACGCGCCGCACACCGGGTTGTTGGTGCGAGCAGCGATCGCTTCGACGTCGATGACCGGCACCACGTAGGGCCCTGACGCATGCCCGGCTGCCCGTTCCAGCACCTTCATCCCAACCGAGGCGTAGGGTCCAGAGTCGCCGAGCATCCTCGCCTTGTAGGCGGTCAGCTTGCCGTCGGTATCGCATCCCGCCCACGCCTCGATGTGGATCGGATGGCGCTTGGCATGGAGCCGCAGCGACTGCTCGCGGGTGAGTGTGCACCTGACCGGTCGGCCAGACAGGCGAGCGGCGAGGGTGGTCTGGGCTTGGTTGGCCATGTCCTCCTTGCCGCCGAAGGCACCGCCGTTGCTGACGAGCTCGACGGTGACCGTCGACGGGTCGACGGCGAGCACGCGGGCGATCTGGTCCCGGTCGTCCCAGATCCCCTGCCCGCCCGACCAGACGTGCAGGGTGCCGTCGGGCCGCGGCTCGGCGAGGGTCGACTCCGGTTCGAGGAACGCCTGCTCGACCCGCTGGGTCTGGAAGACCTCGTGAATCGTGTGAGCGCTGGCGGCCAGGGCGGCCTCGACATCACCGCCGCGGGCGTAGGCCGAGCGCGAAAGGATGTTGCCGTCGAGGCCCCACACCGCGTCTTCGTCGGACGCGACCGCTTCGGCCGGGTCGGTGAAGGGTCGGTGCACGTCGTACGTCACCTCGATCGCATCGGCTGCTTCATGGGCCACGAGCTTGTCTTCGGCGACAACGATGGCCAGCACGTCGCCTCGGTGGCTCGTGGTGCCACCGATCGGGATGAAGCAGGGCCAGTCCTGATGGATCAGGCCGGTCTTCAGCTCACCGGGCACGTCGGCCGCGGTGTAGACCGCCTCGACCCCGGGCAGCAGCAGAGCGGGTCCGGGGTCTATGGCGGTCACCGTCGCCCGGGCGTGGTCGGCGAGGCGGAGCGCGCCGTGCAGCATCTTCGGCAGCACGAGATCGTCGATGAAGGGACGGGTTCCGATGGCGAGATCGGTCGCCTGATACTTGACCCCCGAAGAACCGACCCCACCGGGACGCTCCGGCCGGAGGTCGCGGCCCTGAGCCAGCGCTTCCATGGCGTCGAGGATCTTCACGTACCCGGTGCAGCGGCACAGGTGTGCGCCGAGGTGGCGAGCGGCGACGTCGCGGGTCAAGCCGTCGCCCTTCTTGTCGATCAGCGCCTTGGTCCGCACGACGATGCCGGGGGTGCAGAAGCCGCACTGGAGCGCACCGCAAGCGGCGAAGGCGGCCGCGTAGCGCTCGACCTCGTCGGTCGGTAGCCCTTCGATCGTCGTGACGGACTTCCCGGTGACCCTCGACAGCGGCAGGTTGCACGACACCACCGCTTTGCCGTCGACGAGGACCGTGCAGCACCCGCACTGACCAGACGGCGCACAGCCGTCCTTGGGGGAGAAGATGCCGAGCTCGTCCCGCAGTGCCGACAGCAGGTGGGGGTGGCGTGCGCTGACGCTGACGTCGGTTTCGTTGACCCGTAACCGGACCGGGGTCTCGGTCTTCGGGCTCGGGCGTGAGTCATCGGCGACGGTCATGGCGCCTCCTGAGGCGGTACGGCACCCCGCTGGGCCGTGATGCGACCGTAGTGCTCGGGCATCCGGTAGTAGTCGAAGTCGAACAGCGTCTCTTTGTAGTTGCGACACCAATCGAGGTCGCAGGTGGCGACCACCAGCTCGTCGCCGTCGGTCTCCGCTCGGGCCACGATCTCACCCGACGGGGCGATGATCGCCGACTCGGCCAGCGAGTGGACTCCCTCTTCCACACCGCCCTTGGCCACGCCGACGACCCAGGTGCCGTTCTGGTACGCCCCGGCCTGCATGACGAGATGGTTGTGGAAGCTCTGGAGCCGGTCCTGGCCGGGGTCGGGGGCGTAGTGGATCGGCGTGTTGTAGCCGCAGAGGATCAACTCGACGCCCCGGAGCCCCATCACCCGGTACGTCTCCGGCCACCGCCGGTCGTTGCAGATCATCATGCCCACCAGCCCGCCGAAGGCCGGCCACACACCGAACCCGTCGGGTCCCGGCTCGAAGTACCGACGCTCCAGGTGCTGGAACTCCCGCCAGTCCTCGTTGTGCTCGTGACCGGGGATGTGGATCTTGCGGAACGTGGCGACGGTGGATCCGTCCCGCTCGACGAGGATCTGGGAGTTGTAGCGGTGGACCTTCCCGTCGGGGCTGGTGTGGAGCTCGGCGTAGCCGAGGCAGAACCCGATGCCGGCCTCGGCCGCTGCATCGAACAGGGGCTTGGTCTCCGGCGACGGCATCGACGGCTCGTAGAACGACAGGATCTCGTCGTCGTCTTCGAGGTGCCATCGGGGGAAGAAGGTGGTCAGGGCCAGCTCGGGGTAGACGATCAGCTCGACCTCGGCCGCCTCGGCCTGGCTGAGGAGGTCGAGGAGGCGAACGACGACGTCGGCCCGGCTGTCGTTGCGAGCGATCGGACCGAGCTGGGCCGCGCCGATGCGGAGCTCACGGGTCATGGCGCCTCCTCCCCTGCCGCCCCATCGTTGCCGATCGCCGGGGCGCTCGCGAGGGCGAGCAGCACGCTGGCGAGCACGTTGGCCCCGGCTTCCAGGTCGTCGGGGTCGGTGTGCTCTGCCGGGTTGTGGCTGATGCCCCGGTGGCTGGGGGTGAAGATCATCGCCGCTGGGCACACCCTGGCCAGCATCTGAGCGTCGTGGCCGGCTCCGGACGGGAGGCGCATCGTCGAGTGGCCGAGCCCCGCCGCCGTGGTCTCGATGAGCTCGACGATCGTCGGGTCGAACGACACCGGAGCGAAGCGGGCCAGCGACCGAGCGGTGATCGCTACCCCCTCGTCGGCACTGATGCGGTCGAGGTGGGCGAGGAGGCGCCGCTCCGCTTCGCCGAGCACGTCGTCGTCGGTGTTGCGGAGGTCGACGGTCAGCGTCGCCGCCTCCGCGACGACGTTGACGAGGTTCGGGTGGAGGCGGAGCGCACCGACGGTGGCTACCTGAGGCGGGCCGAGGTCGGTGGCCAGGTCCCGGGTGAACGTCGCCACTCGGGCGGCGGCGTAGGCGGCGTCGCGGCGGAGCGCCATCGGTGTGGTGCCGGCGTGGTTCGCCTGGCCCTTGATCGTGATCTCGCTCCAGGAGATGCCCTGCACACCCTCGACGACGCCGATACGGATCGCCTCCCGCTCGAGCACCGGGCCCTGCTCGATGTGGAGCTCGACGAAGGCGTGGGGAACCAGGCCCGGGCAGGGGGCGCCGCCCCGATAGCCGATGCGATCGAGCTCGTCGGCCACGACGGCACCGTCGATGCCGACGGTGGCGAGGGCGTCCTCCAGCCCGAGTCCGCCGACGTAGGTGAGCGAGCCCATCATGTCGGGGGCGAAGCGGGAGCCCTCCTCGTTGGAGAAGAAGGCGACGGCGAGGGGGCGATGGGGGATGACACCGGCCGACGTGAGGGTCTCGATGACCTCGAGCCCGGCCAGCACGCCGAGGTTGCCGTCGTAGCGGCCACCGGTGGCGACGGTGTCGATGTGGCTGCCGGTCATGACCGGGCTCAGCGCTGGGTCGCATCCCTTCGGCCGCCAGCAGCCGACGACGTTGCCGATCCCGTCGGTCGTGACGTCGAGGCCGAGGTCGTCCATCCAGCTGACGACGAGGTCCCGTCCGGCACCGTCGGCGTCGGTGAAGGCCAACCGCGACGATCCGGTCGTGCCGTCGATGGCGCCGATCTCGGCGAGCGCGGCCAATCGGTCGAGCAGGCGACGGCCCGAGATGACCGGAGCGTCGACCGGGGTGTCGGGGAGCGAGGTCTCGGTCACGGTGAGATGTTTCAACAAACCGTCAAAGGTCGTGCTGTCGATCGTAACCACCTGGCGACCGTCCGTCACGGACGCGGGGTCGGCGAGGCTTCAGCTCCCGTTCCCCTCGGCTTCGCCGAGCACGAGGAGTCCGTCCTTCACCGCCGGGTCGCCGGCGGCGTTGAGCACCTCGAAGGGAACGGTGCGGCGGCCGTCGCCGGTGTCGTTGGCCGGCCAGATCCTGATGGTGAGCGTCGAGGGGAGGAGGACCATCGCTGCGAAGCGGCAGGCGATGCGGCGCACCAGCTCCGGGCGGCCGCCGGCGCAGCGCTCGACGACGGCCGACACCCCGTAGGCGAGGTTGGCGGTGCCGTGGAGGATGATGTCGGGTAGCCCTGCGGCGAGGGCCACGGCCTTGTCGGTATGGATCGGGTTCCAGATCCGAGCGCACTCGGTGTAGGTGTGGGCGGCGCCGGCCGGCAGGGCCACCGACTCGACGAGGGCCTCGCCGGTACGCTCGGCGCCAGCGATCGGGGTTGGCTCGTCGGGATCGG
>JAOTYQ010000506.1 GCA_029861725.1 Acidimicrobiia bacterium
CGGACGCGTCCCGCAGCGCGTGCACGCAGCATGTGGAAGCGGGAGTTCTCGACCGAGGTTGCTCGCCTGCAGCGAAATAGCCGTTGAGCCACGGCTACGCCAGCCCACTCGCCGCCTGTGCCACGAGGTCTGCACCCTCGCGGCCGGCATCGGGCCCGATCGGTCCGAACGCCGAAGCGGCGCCATATACCAGACGTGGGTTCAGTGACGAAAGCTCCTCGTAGCCGAGGCCCCACTGCTCCATGGTGCCGGGCACGAAGTTGGACAGCACGACGTCGGCGCCTTCGACAAGTCGGCGCACGGCACGGCTACCCCCGGCGGTTCGGGGCCATGTCACCCCATGCCGGGCAGCTCGACCTTGACGACATCGGCACCGAGGTCAGCCAGCATGGCCCCGGCCTGGGGGCCCTGCACGACGATCGACAGGTCGATCACGCGGACGCCGCTCAGCGCTCCCATGGCCGAAGTGGCGATCAGGCGGATCGGACGAGCCGGCCTGCCAGGTTGCCCGTGTGTTCGCCGTGATCCATGAAGATCTCGCCGTTCACGATCGTGTAGTCGTACCCGCTCGAGCCCTGGATGTAGCGACCGGCACTGTTCGGCAGGTCGTTCACGTACTCGGGTTGAGGCAAGGTGAGGTTCTCGAAGTCGATGATGTTGACGTCGGCGAACTTGCCTTCGGCCAAGACGCCCCGATCGGTGAACCCGAACAGGTCTGCGGTATCGGAGGTGAGACGGCGAACGGCCTCCTCCAGTGTCCAGCGCTGACGCTCACGCACCCAGTAGGTCAGGAGGAACGTCGGTTGGCTGGTGTCCATGATCTGACCAACATGGGCGCCGGCATCGGCCAGGCCCAAGGTGACAAGCTCGTCGTCCAGCATCTCCTCCACGGCGCTCAACTGGTGATTCAGGATCGGCGCGTTGAGGTTGACGTTGCCATCGCTTTCCAGGCACAGCTCGATGAACGCCTCGACCGGGCTCACCCCGCGGTTTGCAGCGTGGGTGGCGAGCGAGTCCTCGGCCTTGCAGTCGTAGCGGGCGGGGCCGTCGGGCAGAATGAACATCTTGTCCGGGCTGAACATGAGCTTGGTCTCGTCGCCCTCGGCTACGAGGCGGGCCCGCATCTCCGGGTCGCGCAGGACGGCCAGTCGCTCCGGCCGGCTCATCTCGCCCAACTCGCGCCACGATGCGGCACGATCCCACGGCGTGCGGTTGAACAGCTGATAGATGATGCCGATGCCGCGGGCCGTCGTCTGAGGACGCACCAAGCCACCGTTGGCGTTCTCTTCCTTCGTGAACTCGATCACCTTGCTGTACAGATCCGGGCGACGGTCGGACTGCACCAGCCCGTAGCTGACCGGACGACCGGAGCGACGGCTGATCTCACCCATTACCGCCACCTCGGCTCTGGTGTTCGTGAGCGCTGCGTCGTCGCGTTCGCCGAGGCGCATCGCTCCCTCGAAGAGACCATGCCCGGCGCGGCCGAGAACGTCGCCGAACGCCAGCAGCTCATCCGATCCCGCCCAGGTGCCTGGGACCGGACGTCCGTCGGGCACTTTGTGACCGAGTGTGCGGCTCGTTGAGATGCCAAGAGCGCCGGCCTGCAAAGCCTCCTCCGCCATCTCACACATCTGGGCGATCTCCTCTGGCGTACCCGAACTCTCGATCATGGCGCGATCGCCCATGGCTGCGACGCGCAGCGCGCAGTGGCCGACCATGCCACCGACGTTGATGCCCTTGTCGATTCGATCGACCCAGCCGAGGTAGTCGCCGTAGGTGGTCCAGTCCCATGGGAGACCTTCGAGGATGGCCTGGCGAGGAATGTCCTCGACGCTTTCCATCATCTCGGCCAGGAACTCACGCTGGCCTGGCCCCACCGGAGCGAACGTGACACCGCAGTTGCCGAGTACCGCGCTCGTGATGCCGTGCCAGCACGAGGAGGTGGGTAGCGGATCCCAAGCGAGTTGGGCGTCGAGGTGGGTGTGCACGTCGACGAAGCCAGGGGTGACGACCTTGCCCGACGCGTCGATCTCCCGATCGGCTGTGCCTTCGAATCCTTCTTCGACCGAGACGATGCGGTCGCCCTTGATCACAACGTCGGCCTGGCGCGCCGGAGCGCCCGTGCCGTCAACCACGCTCCCGCTTCGGATGACGAGGTCGGCTCGTATATCGCTGTTTCCCATGCTGCTCCCCCAAGAGGACTCGACGTAGGCGTCAAGTCTGGCAGGTCAGGCCCGACCGAGTCCCATCTTCGATGCCTCTTCCTCCGAGTCGACACAGCCGCCCGGAACGACGAAAGCCTTTCGCGGGTCCACCTGGTCTGATTTGGTCGTGATGCACATGCCGAATTCATGAGCCGGCGCGCTGGTGCCGCGCCCAGGTGGCCGACCAGGCGCTTCACCTGGTCAGGACTCACGCGCGAGGTTCGGAGTCAATGAGTGGCGAAGATGTGTTGCAGCTTCGCGATCGCGGATTTCGTCGCCCGATATTCGTCCTTCGTTGGACTGGTCGGATCCGTGGCCGGAGGAAGGGCTCCGAAACGCAGCAGGCAGGCCAGGAGGAGCATCCGGGCCTTGGTCGCAGTGAGGTTGTCGCCGGAGATCACAAGTGGGCCGAGGTCGGATGCCATACCGCCGGTGTTGCCTCGCCCGACTACCACGGTCGGGTGACCGCAGAACGTTGCGAGCCGCAGCGCATCGTCTTGGGCGAGATTCATCAGCCCATATGGCGACATGCCCTCGGCGACGAATCCCCCGAGCGCGCCGGCCGCGAGGTTCGCCCTCGTTCTCTCCGTGATTTCGAGCTCGTCGTCCGGCCCGTGGTATCGGCCGAACTTCACGATCTGGACTCTTGGCATCGCTTCGGCCATGAGGCCACCTGCCTCGTCCTTCACCGCAACAGTGGTGGCGACCGTATCGCCGATGGCACCTAGCACCGTTGGAACGTCCGTTGGGACAGTGCTGAGGCGAACCTCGCTTCGGTAGGTGTGGAGTCGAGTGGGGAGATACGTCAGCTTCGGCGGGCCGTAGCCCCCCATGGTTGCCACAATGCCTCCGTGTCCGCCGGTCGCTACGAAGTTGCCGGGGCGGGCGTCGGTCTTGGCCGCGTCGCGTGCGGCGAACACGACCTCATCGACGAGCACCACCGCGCCGACGCTGTCCCGGCCCTGGTCGTCGAGTGCCACGCCCGAGGTCAGGTACTCAACCCCATCGATGATGTTTCGATCGCCGTCTGCGCTCACAAGTTGGTGAGCTCGCTGCGCAAGATGACCGACCAGCGGGACCTCCGTGTCGATCACCAACCCGAGCCAGTACATCGTCTCCTCTGTGGTGGAACTGCCCTCCAACCACTGCGCCCCGATGTAATCGCCGGTGTCGAGCGCACGCTGGACAATGTTCGTGGACCGGGCCAGCGAGCCGAGGTCGGGTTCGGTCCGCAGGTGGAAGGGGAAGTAGCCGAAGTAATCCTCACCAGGAATCTCCGGATCGGGCGCGTTGCGATAGCCGCCGGACGGCGCGGGTCGATAGTGATCGAAGGTGGCGCGCGACGACAGCAGATTCACTCGACCGTCCTGGCCGATTCCCAGCCGATCGATCTCCTCATACAGCCGACTCGAGTCCGGGTAGAACGTCTGGCGAGTTCGGTCGTGGTCCGACAGCCGATTGACGCCCGCCCCGTCCCACGGTGACCCGTCGGCCTGGCGGCCCATGAACGGCAGCGGGTAGAGCCCGTCGCCCGGTTCGAGCCTGATGCGATACACCGGCGTTCCGGCGCCAGGGTCGGTCGTTTGGAACTCGTCGTCGGCGTCGAGCCAGCCGTCCGGAGGTGAGTAGAGGTCGGCTGCGTCTCGCTCCAGCGGATGAGCGCTCAACGTCTCGACGTAAATCGTTACCGGAGCGGCCAGCCGCTGTGGTCGCAGAGCATCGAATCGATCAGGGAGCCGGTCGAGTCCGTGCTCGACCCGAGCCTTGTTGCTCGTGATGAGCGGAGGACTGTTGGAGATGGTGGCAGTCGGTCCCGAGAAGACAGCGATCTTCGGCAAGTTACCCATTCGTTCAGCAGCCTAGAAGGAACTCGGGTCTCCCAGAAGACAGGCTGACGACCGAGCTGCAGCGAGTCGTCCGGCAATCGTTTTGGAGGAGCGTGGGAGACTACGGTCCTCGGATGGACTCCAGACAGAACGATCCGCAAGATGGAGTGATCGACGAGAACCCGTTCAGCCCCGAGGCCATGGCAACGGCCGCCCGGTTGTTGTCAACAGAGCAAGACCGAGCCGAGGTTGCCCAGGCAACCGCAGCACTTTCCCGCGACGGGTACTGCGTCGTCGAGGGTGTTCTCAGCCACGAACAGCTGATGGCCGTACGTAGCGAGGTCGATCGCCTGAACGCACAGACTCCTGCTAGCGCGAGCAGCTTCGGCGGATTCGACACCCGGCGAGCGTTCAACCTTCTGGGTCGATCACGAGTCTTTGACCCACTGGCCACCAATCGTCTGGTCATCGCCGTCGTGGAAGCGCATCTCGACGACCAGATCCAACTGTCGGAAGCCTCAACAGTCACGCTCGAGCCGGGTCAGAGGGCGCAGGTCCT
>JAOTYQ010000507.1 GCA_029861725.1 Acidimicrobiia bacterium
GACTCAGACCAGCTGCCCCTCCACCCGGCCCACGGCAAACCCCGCAGCGGAGGAGTTCGCAACGCGAACTCCCGAAGGAGCCGCCCCGCGGCTCCGACTCAGACCAGCTGCTCCTCCACCTGGTCCATGGCGGCTTCCTCGGTGACGTCGAGCGCGAACGACAGCTCCGAGACCAGCACCTTCCGGGCTTTGGTATACATGTTCTTCTCGCCCGCCGAGAGGCCCTTGGCCTTCTCCCGCAACGCGAGGTTCCGGACGACCTCGGCTACCTGGTAGACGTCGCCCGACTTGAGTTTTTCCTGGTGGTTCTTGAACCGCCGGCTCCAGTTGGCCGGCTCTCGCACGTCTTTCTTGGACAGCAGGACGAAGAGATCCTCGACGTCTTCGAGGCTGATCGGCGGGCGCATCCCGACCTCGTCGACCTTGTCGACGGGCACCCGGACGGTGAGATCATCGTGCGCCGTCTTCAACACGAAGTACTTCTTCTTCTCCCCGTTCAGCTCCACCATCTCCGTCTTCTCGATGATCGCCGCCCCGTGATGGGGATAGACAACGCGATCGCCAGCCTTGTAGGTCATCAAACTCCTCGTAGCGCATCGACCCCGCGACGGGGCCCGATCTCAATGATGGCCCATCTTTCACAGAATCGCACTTAGGGCAGTGGCCACCGTGCTCAGTACCATGGCCGCGACGGCGATGATGACGATCCAGAAGACGACCGGGCGCCGCTGCCGGAGGCTCGGGTAGGCCAAACCGGGAGACGCGCCCGCAGCCCCACCGCCGGACCGCGTCGTTCTGCTCCTGCCCGACCTCCGCGTCACGTCACCGGGCGTTGACGACGATCGTCTTCGCGATCTTGTCCCAGACCGCCTGACGGTTGGGGTCGGTGAAGAGGAAGACGATGCTGACCACGACGAGAACGATGTTGATGAGCAGTGGAAGGAAGGGGATGAACGAGCCGAGGACCCCGAGCGCGAGATACGGCGAGATACGAATGAACCCGTCCCTCATGTCGGCCGGGGATCCATCGGCTCTCACGACCTTGGTCCCGACCGCCATCTTGCCGAGCGTCTGGCCTCTTAGCCCGACGAGGACCGTCTCGTAGGCGGTGATGGCCAGGGTTGCCAGCAGGCCGGCGAGGAATGCCGCCACGAAGCTCACGTCGTCGTCGGTCCCCGAGGTGACGAAGACGGAGCCGATGAAGATGACGGTGAAGACCACGACGATGATGATCCACACGACGTAGTCGATCAGGCGGCCGGCGAGCCGCATGACGGGCTCCGCCAGGCCGGATGCGCCAGCACCTCCGGCAACCGCTTCCGCCCCAGCGCCGGGGACGGGCTGGGGTCCACCCTCCCACTTCTGACCATCCCAGTACCGCTGCGTACCTGGCGGATCACCCTGGGCGTAGTACCATCCGGGCGGCTGGGTCTGCGGGGCATCGGACATCGGGTTTGTCCTCTCTCTTCTCGGTGTTTCCGTTCGCCTCATGCGTCGATGACGCTGAAGTCGAGAATCTTGTCGGTGATGCGCTTCTTCTGCTCATCGAAGAGCGGCCAGAGTATGTCGATGTAACAAATGCTGATCAGGAGGCCACCGAGCAACCAGCGGAGGATGGCGGAGCCGATCCCGACCGGAGCGCCGGTGGCGTCGGCGACCAGCCTGATGTTCTGTTGGGACTTGCCTATCGTCTGACCAGACTGACCTTGCCGCACAATCGTATTCCAGATCGGGAAGACGAGCGCGCCGGCCGCGATGCCGATGATGAACAGAATGGTCGCCAGGGCCTCGCTGGCAAACCCGAGCACGAACGCCACGAGGAAACCGGCGATGACGATGCCGAAACCGATGAGGCCGTCGATCAGGACGGCGATGACGCGGCTGCCGTAGGACGCGGGAACGCCCGGCAGTCCGCCGACTGCGTAGGCCGGCTGTCCGTACCCGCCTCCGGCCTGGACCGATGTGTCCTGAGCAGCCTGCGGACCGCCCACCCACTGCGAGCCATCCCAGTAGCGCTGGGTGCCCGGCGGATCGCCCTGAGCGTGATACCAGCCCGCGGGCTGACTGGCTGCACTATCGGTCACGTCTACTCCCTCATTCAAACCAGGCAGGAGCTTAGCCAACTGGATCGACAATCACCGCGCCGTCGCGGCGAACCTGACGCTCCAGCTCTCGCAGCACATCCCTAGCCCCTTGGGCCACCCACTCTAGGGTCAGGGCCCAGGTGAAACACCTCTCCGACGACGTCGGCCCGACAGCTTAGATCGTGGTTGTGCCCCTTGTGCGGACACGCCCGAACGATCCCCATGACTCGCCCTCCGGAGGCTGTCGATTGGGAGGTTAGATCACCTGGCAGCGGGCCCGCCGGGGCCGCACAGCCCCGGCTAGCGTTGAGTGCCGAGCCAGCCGCAGAGCCGTGTCCACCGTCAGGAGCACCATGACTCGTACCATCCTCGTCACCGGCGGTGCCGGCTACATCGGGAGCCATACCAGCGTGTTGCTGCTCCAGCGGGGCTTCGACATCGTGATCGCCGACGATCTGTCGAACAGCTCGCTGCGAGCGGTCGAGACGATCGAGGTGCTCGGCGATCGGCGGGTCGCCTTCGAGGAGGTCGACCTGACCGACCAGGCGGCGGTCGCCGGCGTGTTCGACCGACACCCGATCGAAGGCGTGATCCACTTCGCAGGGGTCAAAGCCGTCGGCGAGTCGGTGCAGGAGCCCCTGCGTTACTACCGGACCAATCTCACTTCGGCCATGAACCTGCTCGATGAGATGGCTGCTCACGAGGTCTGGGACCTGGTCTTCTCCTCGTCGGCGACCGTCTACGGCGACCCGGAGATGCTCCCGATCGACGAGTCGGCGCCCACCCGACCGACGAACCCGTACGGACGGACGAAGCTGATGATCGAGGACATCTGCCGCGACGTAGCCCGCGCCGACCGGCGATGGCGGATCAACCTCCTGCGGTACTTCAACCCGATCGGGGCCCACTCGAGCGGCGATCTCGGCGAGGACCCTCGTGGCATCCCGAACAACCTGGTGCCGTTCGTCATGCAGGTGGCTGTCGGCCGGCGTCAGCAGGTCGAGGTGTTCGGCAACGACTGGGATACCCCCGACGGAACCGGGGTACGGGACTACATCCACGTGCTCGATCTCGCCGAAGGGCACCTGGCCGCCCTCGATCACCTCGAGACCGGTTGCGACGAGCTCAACCTCGGCACCGGCCACGGCGCGTCGGTGTTCGAGGTGATCAAGACGACCGAGAACGTGAGCGGGAAGGCGATCCCATTCGAGGTCGTCGACCGGCGAGCCGGTGACATCGCGTGCTCGCTGGCCGAGGTGTCGAAGGCCAACAGGCGCCTCGATTGGCGGGCCGACCGGAACCTCGAGGTGATGTTGAGCGACGCCTGGCGATGGCAGTCGAAGCACCCCGAGGGGTACGGCGACTGACGGCACGGCAACTGACGGCACGGCGACCGGCAGCACTGCGACCGACGGGATCGTGCGGCCGGTCAGTCCTCCCAGGAACCGACGGCAGCCCTGTGGGGAAGGGAGTCCTGGGCCCCTCGGACGGTCACCGTGACGCCGGCGACCCGCACCGCCCAGCTGGCGGCCTGCACGATGGTGGCGCCCTCGACCAGCGCGGCCGCCAAGGCCCCACAGAACGAATCGCCCGCTGCGGTGGTGTCGACCGCGGTGACCGGCAGCGCCGGGAGCGTCACGACCTGCGGACCGCCGGCTTCCCCGGTGAGCGGGTCCGGTTCGTTGCGCACGACCATGGCCCCCTGAGCGCCGAGCGTGACGACCACGACCGGCGTGTCGAGGCTCCTGGCCTGATCGGCGACCACGGCCAGATCAGGGGTCTCGTCGGCGCCGGCGAGCACCGCCAGCTCCCCTCGGTTTGGCACGACCAGGTCGTAGTCACCGAGCGCGACCCCCGGTTGGGCTGGTGCCGGGTTCAACACGAGCAGTCCCCGGGTGTGCGACGGCAGCGCGGCGACGACGTCGAGCGGGATCTCGAGCTGGGTGAGCACGACCGAGGCCTCGGCCAGGATCGTGTCGGCGGCGTTGACATCGTGGGGGGTGACGCGCCTGTTGGCACCGGGGGCGACGACGATGCTGTTCTCCCCGGCGGGATCGACCGTGATGACTGCCATGCCGGTCGGCACCCCTCGGGTCGACAGCAGCGCCCGCACGTCGACGAGATCGTCCTCGAGGCGCTCCCGGAGCCACAGCCCTCCTTCGTCGTCGCCGACCCGTCCGACAAAGGCAACCCGGCGCCCGAGCCGGGACGCGGCCACAGCCTGGTTGGCGCCCTTGCCACCGCTGCCCCGGGCGGTATCGCCGCCAAGGACGGTCTCCCCCGGGGCCGGAATCCTGGGCACCTGGATCGAGAGGTCGACATTGGCGCTGCCGACGACGGCGATCTCGATCGGACCCGGGCGGGAGGACTCGGGGGGCATCGGTTCGAGCGTCCGTTCGGCGTCAGCCATGGGCGGCCACCGCAGCCAGCAGCGACGTCAGCGCCCCAGCACCATCGAGCGTGTGACCGTGCCAGACGTTGCCGCCCGGATCATCGACCCCCG
>JAOTYQ010000508.1 GCA_029861725.1 Acidimicrobiia bacterium
CCGGTCGTGATCCGGCCGAGCTCAAGCAAACGGGCCTTGGCTTCGATGTCCTCGTCGGCCAGCCGCGAGGCCCGCTCCCGGGCGAACGGGATCAGCACCGTCGACACCGTCCCGCCCCTTCGGTACAGCACGCCGAGGCCGTCGAGCGCCACGACCCGGTGGGGCTCGACGACGTCTGCTCCGGAATCGGTCGCCGGCTCCGAAGCGTCGTCGGAATCCGTTTCTGCCAGCACGGGCTCCTTCGGCGCGGGACGATCGGTCGTGTGGCGTCGGGTCGGGCGTCGCGAGGTCCGTCGGCGCCGGTCGGGAAACACGATCCGGAGGAGCTGGGCGAACACGACGAGCCCTGCCAGCACCGCGGCCACGATCGCGACGCCCCGCAACACCAGCGGCGCCACCTCCCGGGTTGCCGACGTCAGCTCGATCGAGGTCACGTCGCGCCTCGACAGCGGGACCTCCCAGGCGGCCCGGGTCTCCGAGGCCTCGGTCTCGATCACTTCGAGAGGGGCTTCCCCTTGGACTCCTCCGGGGAGCACGACATCGACCGTCAACGTCACGTCATCCGCGCTGGCCCCGTAGCCTTCGGCGATCTGCGACACCGGGCGACCGAGCGCCTGGACCAGTTCGTCGTCGCTGAAGCTGTCGAGGCCGTCGGTCGTGTTGACCGTGCCGACGATGCTGTACTCGACCCGGGCAAAGGTCTTGGTTCGGAACAGCCGGAAGTTGCGGAGCGCCCCGTCCTCGCCGGTCAGCTCCGACATGACCTCGCTGAACTGTGAGGTCGTGCCGAACTCCTTGCTCGCGGTGACGACCGTCGTGCCGTCGGCCTCCCGCTCCGGAGGACTGACCACCCAACCGCTTTGAGCCAGGTCGGACAGCGGCAGCCCGTCAGCGTCGAGCTCGAGATCGAGCAGCGCATCCGAGGCCTCGGCGTCGAGGGTGGTCACCGTCTCGACGATGCCGGAGCCGTCCTCCTCCACCGTGATCGTGACGTCGAAGTCGGCCCGGCAGGCCGTGATCGCCCCCGCCCCGACCACCAGGAGCAGCAGCGCCAGTGGTCGCAGGCGTTGGCGGGAGGCGGACGGCGCCGGGATCACGGCGGCCACCCTAGTAGGCAGGGCAGATGGCGGGTGTCGACGCTCAGCCGTCGCCGGTCTCTGCCAGCTCCGGGGTGGGTGGGGGCTGGAAGCCCTCGTGAGCGGTGAACGTCAGCTGGTCCACGCCGTCGTCGTCGGGGGCGACGTCCACGACGATGATCTGGCCAGCCCGGAACTCCTTGTAGAGCAGCTTCTCCGAGAGCACGTCCTCGATCTGTCGTTGGATCGCTCGCCGCAGTGGCCTGGCGCCCATCGTCGGGTCGTAGCCCTTGTCGGCCAGGAACTGCTTGGCCTCGACCGTCAGCTCCATTCCGATGCCCTGGCCTTCGAGCTGCTCGACGATCCGCTTGATCATCAGGTCGACGATCTCGGTGACCTCTTCGAGGCTCAGCTCGTGGAACACGATCGTCTCGTCGATCCGGTTGAGGAACTCCGGACGGAAGTGCTGCTTGAGGGCGTCGTTGACCTTCTCCTTCATCCGCTCGTAGCTGACGGCTTCGTCGCTCTTGGCGAACCCGAGGGTCGACTTTCGGAGATCCTGGGTCCCCAGGTTCGAGGTCATGATCAGCACGGTGTTGCGGAAGTCGACCGATCGGCCCTGGCTGTCGGTCAGGCGACCTTCTTCCAGGATCTGGAGCAGGGCGTTGAACACGTCGGGGTGGGCCTTTTCGATCTCGTCGAACAGCACCACCGAGAACGGCTTGCGCCGAACGGCCTCGGTGAGCTGGCCGCCTTCCTCGTAGCCGACGTAGCCGGGAGGGGAGCCGACGAGCCGGCTCACCGTGTGCTTCTCCATGTACTCCGACATGTCGAGGGTGATCATCGAGGCCTCGTCGCCGAACAGGAAGTCCGACAGCGTCCGGGCCAGCTCGGTCTTACCGACCCCGGTCGGCCCGAGGAAGATGAACGACCCAGACGGCCGCTTCGGGTCCTTGAGCCCGGCTCGGGTGCGGCGGATCGACTGGGAGACGGCGTGGATCGCGTCTTCCTGACCGATGACCCGCTTGTGGAGCTCGTCCTCCATCCGGAGCAGCTTCGCGGTCTCCTCCTCGGTGAGCTTGTACACCGGGATGCCGGTCCAGATCGAGAGGACCTCGGCGATCGATTCCTCGTTGACCTCGTCGAACAGGTCCACGCCGGAGGCCTTGATCTCCTCCTCCATCTCCTCCCGCTTGGCCAGGAGGTCCTTCTCGGAATCGCGGAGGCGGCCGGCCTCTTCGAAATTCTGGCCCTCGACGGCTTCCTTCTTCTTGGTCACGACCTCTGCTAGCTCGTTCTCGAGCTCCTTGAACGCCGGAGGGGTCGCCATCCGCTTGATCCGGAGCCGGGAGCCGGCCTCGTCGATCAAGTCGATCGCCTTGTCTGGCAGATGACGGTCGGAGATGTAGCGGTCGGCGAGGTTGGCCGAAGCCACCAGGGCCTGATCGGTGATCGTGACCCGGTGGTGGGACTCGTAGCGGTCCCGAAGACCCTTCAGGATCTCGATCGTGTGCTCGACGGTCGGCTCCTCGACCTTGATCGGCTGGAACCGGCGTTCGAGGGCGGCGTCCTTCTCGAGATGCTTGCGATACTCGTCGAGCGTGGTGGCACCGATCGTCTGCAGCTCGCCCCGAGCCAGCATCGGCTTCAGGATGCTGGCCGCGTCGATCGCTCCCTCGGCTGCGCCGGCGCCAACGAGCGTGTGGAGCTCGTCGATGAAGAGGATGATGTCGCCCCCGGTCTTGATCTCCTTGAGCACCTTCTTCAGTCGCTCTTCGAAGTCGCCCCGGTAGCGGCTGCCGGCGACCAGCGCCCCGAGGTCGAGGGTGTACAGCTGCTTGGCTCGCAGGGTGTCGGGTACGTCATCGGCGGCGATCTGCTGAGCGAGGCCCTCGACGATGGCGGTCTTGCCGACGCCGGGCTCGCCGATGAGGACCGGGTTGTTCTTGGTGCGGCGGCTGAGCACCTGCATCACCCGCTCGGCCTCTCGGGCCCGCCCGATCACCGGGTCGAGCTTCTTCTCCCGGGCGAGCTGGGTGAGGTTGCGGCCGAACTGGTCGAGGATCAACGAGCCCGAAGGAGCGTCCTGACCGCTGCCGCCAGTGGTCGTGCTGGCCTTGCCCCCCTCGGCCGGGGTGCTGCCCGACCCGGCCGGGCCGGAGTAGCCAGACAAGAGCTGGATCACCTGCTGGCGAACCCGCGACAGATCGGCTCCGAGCTTCACCAGCACCTGGGCCGCTACGCCCTCACCCTCGCGGATGAGGCCGAGCAGGATGTGCTCGGTCCCGATGTAGTTGTGGCCGAGCTGGAGGGCCTCGCGAAGCGAGAGCTCGAGGACCTTCTTGGCCCGGGGGGTGAAGGGGATGTGGCCGCTCGGCGAGGAGCCACCCTGGCCGATGATGTCCTCGACCTGGCTCCGGACCGCCTCGAGTGAGATCGATAGCGATTCCAGGGCTTTGGCCGCGACACCCTCGCCCTCGTGGATCAGGCCGAGAAGGATGTGCTCGGTGCCGATGTAGTTGTGGTTCAGCAGGCGAGCTTCTTCTTGGGCCAGCACGACGACCCGTCGTGCACGATCCGTAAAGCGTTCGAACATGAAGTCCTCCCGAAGGGGCTCGTAGGAGAAGTATCTACCAGCCTACAAGCAATGGCATCGGTTGTTTTTGCCGGGGGCTCGGCGGGCGGCTGTCTCCTGATCGGCAGGTGGCAACACGATGCTGAGCCGCCGACGGCCAATGCTGGCCAGAGCGGCAACCGCTGTGCGGGCTCGTGGGTAGCGGGAACTGGTGAAACGTGGGGATAATGACGTGAATCTAGACCCTTCGGCACTGTCTGGCCCCATCGCGGCGACCCCTGGAGCCAGGGTTGGCACCGGGTTGGACCCAATGCACCGCCGGTGGCCTACGTTGTAGTCGTGTCTCAGACCCCACTGGCGTTATTGCCAACCGCGTCGGCCGATTCCGCCCGCATCGAGGCGTGCTTGCTCGACACGGTTCGCATCGATGGCGACGAGTACCTGTCCGACATCGCCTCCCATCTGATCAAGGCCGGTGGCAAGCGCCAAAGGCCGCATTTCACCGTGGCCGCCGCCGCCACCGCGCTCGACGACGGTGTGCCGGTCTCCGACGATGTCGTCCGGGGCGGTGTCGCGGTCGAGCTGGTGCAGGTCGGCTCGCTCTACCACGACGACGTGATGGACGAAGCCCAGATCCGGCGGCAGGTGGAGAGCGTGAACGCTCGGTGGGGCAACCTTCGGGCGATCCTGGCCGGCGACTACCTGCTTGCCAAGGCATCCGAGATCGCCGCTGACCTGGGCACCGAGGTGGCCGGATTGCTCGCTCGAACGATCGGCGATCTGTGTCAAGGACAGGTGGGCGAGCTCCAGACCCTCTACGACGTCAATCGCACCGAGGACCAGTACTTCCCGTCGATCGCCGGCAAGACAGCGAGCCTGTTCGCCGCCGCAACCCGGATCGGTGGGATCGTGGCTGGGCGGGAACGATCGGTGAT
>JAOTYQ010000509.1 GCA_029861725.1 Acidimicrobiia bacterium
CATCGGCATCTCGGCATCGAACGTGTCGCGTTCGAGACCGCCGACGTGGAGGCCGAGGGAAACGCCGGGACCGGCTACCTGTCGCCGACGAGCCCGGCGGGGACGTGGCGGATGCTGGCGAGTGACGCGTTCGGCTCCGTGCAACTCGCCGAGGACGACCTCTCCCCCGTCAGCCCGCTGACGACGCGGCGGATGTTGGTCCGCTTCGGCGCCGTCGCGGTCCTCCTTCTGGCGCTGGTGGTGATCGGCCCTTTGGTGGCGATCGCCGTGATCGGTGGTTGGTTGGGGCTCGGCGTCTGGTTCAGCCGCCGCCGCTACCGCGAGCTCGGGTGGGCGATGAGCGAGGATCAGTTCCTCGTGCGCACCGGCATCGTCTACGGCCGGTTGACGCTCGTGCGCCTCGACAAGGTCCAGAGCCTCTGGCTCGTCTCCACGTTCTTCCAGCGCCGACTCGATCTGGTGACGCTCCGGATCTCGACTGCGGGTCGTGGGTTCGGAGGCCTCGTCACGCTTCCCGATTTGCCGAGACCGCTCGCCGAACAACTCCTGGCTCGGCTCGCCCACCGGGCGGCTCGCACCCCGATCGCCGACACGCTCTGAGCACACCCGGACCCGGGTTACGCCCCACGCCCGCGCGGGTCCTCCCGGCCCTCAGGGGAGCCGGTTGGCGGTGAAGAAGCGTCGACCTTTGGAGAGGTGATAGAGGTACACGTAGTAGCCGCCGGCGGCTACCGCGACCACGAAGCGGACGAAGGTTGCGGTAGGGTCACCGGCAACAACCGCTGAGGCTGTCAGCCACGTACCCAGCAGCACCGATACCGCCACACCGGCTGCTGTCATCACTGTCGTGAAAGACACCCGCCAACCTTCGCCTGCATTCGTACCTCCTGCGCCGCCCGCCCTCGAAGATATCGAGTCGCCCCCTCACCCCATAGAGCATGTTTGCCCAACGCACAACGTGGTTCGCGGTGAATGGCGAAGCACGCCGTCGCGCTGTGTAGGGTCTGGACCATGGCCGAACGCCCGGGAACGCTGCACTGGTCCGATAGCGACGTGGAGGTACACAAGGTCGTCGTCGGGCCTTACGAGAACAACGTGTTCGTAGTTCGGTGCCGGCACACCGGCGAGTCGGTGATGCTCGACGCAGCCAACGAGCACGAGCTCCTCCTCGAGCTCTGCCAGAACCTCGGCGTCCGTACGGTGCTCGAGACCCACGGCCACTGGGACCACATCCAGGCCGTGCCCGAGGTCCGCGACGCCGGCTATCTCGTCGGTGTCACCGCCGAGGACGCAGCGATGCTGCCCAGCTACGACTATCTCCTCGAAGACGACACGATGATCGACGTCGGGCGGCTGAAGCTCCACACGATCACCACGCCGGGCCACACCCGGGGGTCGATCTGCTTCAAGCTCGTCGACAAGCCGCTGCTGTTCAGCGGTGACACGTTGTTTCCCGGCGGGCCGGGGGCGACGGCCTACGAGGGTGGTGACTTCGAGACGATCATCGAGTCGATCGATCGCCGCTTGTTCACGCTCGATGTCGACACGATCGTCCTGCCCGGCCACGGCGACGACACGACGATCGCGACCGAGCGGCCCCAGCTCCAAGAGTGGATCGACCGCGGCTGGTGAACGAGGGAGATTCTCCGAAAAACCTGAGCAGCGGACATTTCTACTACGCGAATTGTGCAATTAGACTGGGGGCATGACCGCACCCCTGTTCGAGATCGTCGACCTGCACGTGTCAACGCCGACCGGCGACGACGGTGCCGGCAACGGGGCGGCAGCCGACATACTCAACGGCGTCTCGCTCACGATTCGACAAGGTGAGATCCACGCCCTGATGGGCCCGAACGGCTCGGGCAAGTCGACGCTGGCCTCGGTGCTGCTCGGCTCGCCCGACTACGAGGTGACCAGCGGTCGGATCCTGTTCAAGGGTGACGACATCACCGACTGGGATCCCGATGTCCGGGGCAAGGCCGGGCTGTTCCTCGCCTTCCAGTACCCTCAGGAGATCGCCGGTGTCTCGGTCCTGAACTTCCTCCGCCAGGCCCTCAGCGCCCGCAAGGGAGTGGATATGAGCGTCCTCGAGCTGCGGCTGGCCCTCATGGAGTGGATGGACAAGCTCGGCATGGACTCCTCGTTCATGGAGCGCTACGTCAACGAAGGCTTCTCGGGCGGCGAGAAGAAGCGCAACGAGGTGCTCCAGATGGCGGTGCTCGAGCCCGAGCTCGCAGTGCTCGACGAGACCGACTCCGGACTCGACATCGATGCGCTCGTCGCGGTGGCCGAGGGAGTCCAAGCGATCCGGGCCGAGCGACCCGAGCTCGGCCTCCTGGCGATCACCCACTACCAGCGATTCCTAGACCACCTCCACCCCGATCACGTCCACGTCCTTCACGACGGGCGGATCGTGGCCTCGGGCGGGCCGGATCTGGCTCACGAGCTCGAGCGCGACGGCTACGAGAGCTTCCGATGAGCGGCACCGACGGGCTCGACGTTGCCACGATTCGCAAGGACTTCCCGATCCTGGAGCAGACCCAGGGCGGCAACCGTCTCGTCTTCCTCGACTCTGCAGCGTCGTCCCAGCATCCTCGCCAGGTCCTCGACGCCATGACCCAGCTGTACGAGACCAGCTACGCCAACGTCCACCGGGGCGTCTACCAGTTGGCCGAGCGGGCGACGAACGCCTACGAGGGGGCCCGAGAACGGGTCGCCACCTTCATCGGGGCCGACGACGCCCGGGAGGTCGTGTTCACGAAGAACGCCACCGAGGCGATCAACCTGGTCGCCGGCAGCTGGGGCCGGGCCAACCTGCGGCCCGGCGACGCCATCGTGCTGACGATCATGGAGCACCATGCCAACATCGTCCCCTGGCAGATGCTCGCCGCCGAGCTCGACCTCGAGATCCGCTGGCTGCCGATCACCGATGATGGCCTCCTCGATCGCACCGACCTCGACCGGCACCTGGACGGGGCGAGGCTCTTCGCCTTCACCGCGATGTCCAACGTCCTCGGCACGCTCAACCCGGTGGCCGAGCTGGCCACCGCTGCCACAGCCCATGGCGCGGTCTCGGTGGTCGACGCCTGCCAGTGGGTGCCCCATCTCCCGACCGACGTGAAGGAGATGGGAGCCGACTTCGTGGTCTTCAGCGGCCACAAGATGCTCGGACCGTCGGGCATCGGGATCCTGTGGGGGCGCAGCGAGCTCCTCGAAGCCATGCCCCCGTTCCTCGGGGGCGGCGGGATGATCCTCAACGTGACGACCGAGGGCTTCGTTCCCGATGCCCATCCGGCCAAGTTCGAAGCCGGCACCCCACCGATCGCCGAGGCCGTCGGGCTCGCCGCTGCGGTCGACTATCTCGCCGCCATCGGGATGGACGCCGTCCGCCGTCACGAGGTCGAGCTGACCGCCTACGCCATGCGGACTCTCACCGACACCGTCGGCGATCAGCTCACGATCCACGGCCCGTCGGAGCCAGCCGCCCGGGGCGGTGTGCTCTCGCTCGCCCTCGACGGCGTCCACGCCCACGACGTGAGCCAGGTCCTCGACTCCCACGCGGTGTGTATCCGGCCCGGCCATCACTGCGCCAAGCCGCTGATGCGGGTTCTCGGGGTCCCCGCGACAGCACGGGCCAGCCTGTATGTCTACAACGACACCGACGACGTCGATGCGCTGGCCGCCGCCCTCGTGGATGCCAGGGACTTCTTCGCACGCTGACCCCGACCGCCCGACATAACTCCAACCTCGTTCCGTCTCGAAAGGCAGCCGTTCCCCGTGTCAGGACTCGAAGATCTCTACCGGGAAATCATCCTCGATCACTACCGGAGCCCCCGAAACAAGGGAACGCTCGAAGCTCCGCCGGCCCATCGAACCGAAGGCTTCAATCCGCTGTGCGGTGACGAGGTCGTCGTCTATCTCGCTATCGACGACGATCGCCGCATCGCTGACATAAAGATCGACGGTCAAGGGTGCTCGATCTCGCAGTCGTCGGCATCGATGATGTCGGCAGCGGTGAAGGGCCGGACGATCGAAGAGGCTCGCGAGCTGACCGACACGTTCAAGGCGATGATGTCTATCCACGAGACCGACATCGGTGGGGATGGCTCTGAGGCCGACGCCCCGACCGAGGGCGTCAACGCCGAGCTGAAGCTCGGCGACCTGGAGGCTCTGCGGGGCGTGGTCAAGTTCCCGGTGCGGATCAAGTGCGCGACCTTGAGCTGGAACACGCTGAACCAGGCCTTCGACGAAGCCGTCCAGACGTCCGATACGTGAGCACCGGCAGGGCTGTGAACTGGCCAACCGGGAGCGACCCCGTGATTAACTGAGTCGATGGCCTCCAACGCCCGCCCGCCGTCTGCGATCGATCGAGCCTTCCTCACCGAGGATCCCGACGTCGGCCATCTCATCCTCGTGCGGCACGGCCAACAGCAGTGGCCGAACCCGGAGACGTCGACCAGCGGCGACTGGATCGATCCGCCGTTGTCGGAGCTGGGCCGACAGCAGGCCCAGGAGGTTGGCAAGTTCCTGGCCGACGAGCCGGCTTCGGCGATCTATAGCTCCCACCTCCTGCGGGCGAAC
>JAOTYQ010000510.1 GCA_029861725.1 Acidimicrobiia bacterium
GGGGTCCGGAGGTGCTGATCGGCCCGAGGGCGCCGACCGCGACGCGGTCCCACGCGCCGGACTCGGGGTTGAGCCTGAGCGCCCCCTGATCGCCCATGGCCACCACCACTGTCTGGGGCGCTGCCGGGGAGTCGGGTTGGGTGACGGCCGAGGTGCCGAACAGGCGGGCCGCGCCGTCACCCGAGCAGTTCGCCGCACGGAGGCTCATGCGGGCCAGCTCGTCGTCGGTGAACCGAAACGCGGTCTGCCAGCGCCCGTCTACCCGTTCCAGCACATGCTCGCCCGGCTCCGTCCGGAAGCATCGTCCGTTGTCGAGGCAAGCCTCGGCTTGACGGCGATCACGATGGCGACGACGACCGGCCCGGCGACGTCGCTGAGCTTGCCGGTGACCACACCAGGCCAAGCCGCCTTCAGGACGTGATCGTTGACCGCCAGCACCGCCAGTGCGCCCAGGAAGAACGGGTGGAGCAGCGGTGGGTCGTGGCGGCCGGGCCCATGGTGCCCGACGGTAGGCGTCAGGCGCGTCGTTCGTCACCGAGGAGCGGACCCCGCCGGGTCGTCGCTACCAGGGGGTGCCGTCGGACTGGAGGTAGTCGAGCGTGAGGTGGCCGGCGTCGTCGAGCGCTCGGTACTCCTCGTCGCTCATCCCGAGCACGTCGCGGAGGATGTAGTCGTTGGCGTCGCCGAGCCGGCAGATCGGCCCCCACCTCATGTCGGGGCCCGTCCAGCGCCACTGGTGCCCGGGGAACTCCCAGGTGCCGACGTCGGTCGAGCCCTGCTCCCGGAAGAAGCCCCGCGCCCGGAGCTGGGGGTCGGCGTAGGCGTCGGCTTCGTCGAGCACCGGCCCGGCCGGAACCCGCTCTCCTTGGCATCGCTCGAATACCTCGCGGTGGTCGAGGGTGGCGGTCCAGCCAGCGACGATCCGATCGAGCTCGTCGTGATTGGCCCTGCGGTCGGGGGCGGTGGCAAACCGGTGGTCGGTGGCAAAGTTGGGTTGAGCCATCGCTCGGCACAGGCCTTGCCACTCGGTGTCGGTGCCGACGGAGATGACGGCCCAGCGGTCCTCGCCTCGGCACGGGTAGCACCCCTGCGGTGCTCGCTGCAGGTGACGGTTGCCTCCGGGCCCGTGGTAGCGGCCGGTGCGGTCGGCGTCGATGAAGTACTCGCCGATGTGCTGCATCATGTTCTCGCTCTGGGCGAACTCGATCAGCTCGCCGACCCCGGTCTGGCGGCGTCGCCGGAGGGCGCACATGACGGCGAAGGCGCCGGCGGCACCGGTGGCGGGGTCCATGTGGAAGGCGGCGGTGGTGGTGGTCGGGTCGTCGTCGAGGTAGCCGCGGATGCGGGTCAGGCCGCAGAGAGCTTCGAAGCTGGCCCCGAACCCGACGTATCGTGCGTAGGGTCCGTCGAGGCTCATCGGGGGCATGCGAAGCACGATCAGGTCGGGATTCCGGGCGTGGAGCACGTCCCAGCCGATGCCGAGCTTGTCGAGGGTGGCGACCGAGTTGTTCTCGACGAGCACGTCGCTGGCGTCGACGAGGCGGAGGAAGGCGTCGAGGCCGTCGGGCTTGCGGATGTCGAGCGTGCAGCTCAGTTTGTTGCGGGCCTGAGCCGACCACATGCCGTGCTTGTTCCAGGGGCGACCGCTGGTGTCGAGGTTGGGGTACGACCCGCCGAGTGGCCCGAAGTCGACGAGGAGCGTGGGATCCGGGCGGGGCGAGTTGCCCCGGGTGGCCGGCGGGAACACGTAGGGGTTGTCGACCCGGACGATCTCGGCGCCCAGGTCGCCGAGGTGCATCGTGCACGACGGCCCGGCCCACACGACGGTGAGATCGATGACGCGAACCCCCTCGAGGGGAAGCCGTTGTTCGGTGGTTGCCGGTTGGCTTGTCCGCACTGGGTGGCGGGCCGCGACTTCGGTCCGGATCTCGTCACTGTGCTGGTCGAGGGTGGGGGCGGGGCGGCGGAGCTGCCAGGCGTCGCCGAGGCGGAACGGCGCACCGGTTTGGCGATAGGGGCCGGCGATGGGGTGGGTGGTGTCCACGAAATAGCCACGGTCGGCGAAGTGCTGGTCGTTGAGCACATCGATCGGAGGGTTGAGCGGGGTCATGGCCCACTTCTCCTCCTGGGCCTTGCGGGACCGTTCGCTCTTGTCGCCGCTGAAGAGCCAGGGATAGAGAACGGCCTCGATCTCCTCGGGCAGGTCGTCGTCGTGGAGCCAGTTGGGGTTGGCGAACCGGTCGCGCAGGCCGGCGTCGTCGAGCACCTTGAGCATCCTCGGGACCCATGGCAGGAGGGTGAAGGTGAGGACGTGGCCGTCGGCGGTGGGGAAGAAGCCATTGGGGAGGGTGCGGAGGGCGCCCGGGGGTTGCCGGCCTACCACCCGACCGCTCCACAGGTACCAGAGGAGGTAGGTGACCCGCCGGTCGACGCTGCCCGCTTGGGCCTCGAACATCGAGAGGTCGATGTGGGTGCCGTGACCCGACGCTTCGGCTACCTCCAGGGCGGCGAGCGTGGCGGTGGCGGCCACGTTGCCCGTTTGGTAGGAGGTGAGGTTGCCACCGAGCTTGACCGGTTCGCGGTCGTCGACGCCGGTGCCGTACATCGGGCCACCCATGGCGTAGGTGACGATGTCGGCGCCGACGTAGTGGGCGTAGGGGCCGGTCTGACCGAATGGTGTCACGCTGGTGAGCACGGTCGCCGGGTTGGTGCCGGTCAGGGCATCGAAGCCGAGCCCGAGGTCGTCGAGGTGGCCGGGGATGAACGACTCGATGACCACGTCAGAGTCGGCGGCGAGGTCGGCGACCAGACGGCGGTCGGCCTCGTCGCCGAGGTCGGCGACCAGGGCTCGCTTGTTGGCGTTGAGGTGAAGGAACAGCGCGCTCTGCTCGGGATCGGGCTCGTCGTCGGGGAACGGGCCATGGAGCCGGGCCGGGTCACCGCCGGGCGGCTCGACCTTGATCACGTCGGCCCCGAAATCGGCCAGGATCTTGGCGGCGAACGGACCGGCGACGTCGGTGGCCAGTTCGAGCACTCGGGTCCCGGCGAGCGGTTGGCTCATGGGCGGACGTTACTCAGGCCCGCCTCGACGGCGCCAGAAGCGAGACCGGCCGCTGCGGATCTGGTTCGATGCCCCGGTTGGACGGGCAACCTGAGGACCAGGCACTGCGAGCCGGACTTGACGCGACATCGTTTCGAGCCAGTGATTGCCTGCCGAGTCATAGACGGTCCGATGTGGGTGACGCGCCCGTTCGACGATTGACCAACCGGCCGCTGGACACGTCCGACGACGCGTGGGCCTAGGTCGACCATCGCCTCAGCTCCTCAGGCCCGACCAGAAAGCGCAGCTTGCAATCCATGGATAGTCAGCAGGTCTCCGACCGCCAATGGCGGGACGCAGATCGGCCTGCTGCAGGCGCAGGGAACTCAGCTCGACTTCGACGAGCTGAGCAGCACGGCGACTGATGTCGGCCTCGTTGAACTCCTGGACGGGCAGTTGACGTCGGAGGAGTCGAGCGCCACCGATGACGACCGGGCCCCATGCCAGCGCTGTGCGCCTCCAAGCCCGCTGCTACAATCCCCGCAACCACGAACCGCTCGGGCCGACCAGCCTGTTGCGGCGTGCGGGTGTAGTTCAATGGTAGAACATCAGCTTCCCAAGCTGAATACGGGAGTTCGATTCTCCTCACCCGCTCACAGCCCTCACCAGGGAAAACGCCAAAGTCCGCTAGCCCACAGGCCCTGGCCGACTCGCCGACGTGCCACCGGCGTGCCACTGCCAGACTCCGACCTGAGCGCTTACTGGCTCACCGGCGGAGGGCGAAACCCGTAACTGAGGACCCCATCGCTTTCGTCCGCCGGACGGCCCGCCACCTGATGGTGTGACCCGAGGCGTCGGGACGGCCACGAGGTCGGGAGGGTCCCCGGGACCGGCAGCGCTTCTGCGCCGGATCGCCCTCCCACTGCGCCAACCTTGATCGAATCTTGATGTTCCATTCAGGCAATGCTGATCGGGCCCCGCGACCCTTTCCGCATGCACTGGTTCATCAAACGCCTCGTCTCGGTGCTCGTCACCCTCATCACGTTGATCGGCGTCCTCGCCTTGTTCGCGATGCACAACGCCCAGAGTCGAGACGAAGCTCGCAGTGACGCGGTCCGACGGGCCGGAGCCGAAGCCGTGGCATTGCAGCGGCAGCTCGACCGCACCCTCAACGCACCGGTCGCACTGGCCGCCTTCATCCAGCTGAACGATGGACGGATCGACGGATTCGCCGAGTTCACCGATCGGATGCGTGAACTGGTGCCGGGCATCACCAACCTCCAGCTCGCGCCTGACGGCGTGGTGAGCTACATCCATCCCCTCGAAGGTCACGAGGCGGCGCTCGGCCACGAGCTCCTCAGCGATCCGACTCGCACCACCGAGGCGTTCGTCGCGGTCGAGACCCGTCAGCTCACCATGGCCGGCCCCTTCGAGCTGGTCCAGGGCGGCGTGGCCATGGTCGGCCGCCAGCCGATCTACCTTCCGGGTGCAAGCAACATCCCGGATCTG
>JAOTYQ010000511.1 GCA_029861725.1 Acidimicrobiia bacterium
CAGCGCCAGGAGGGCGAGCGAGTCGGCCCCGCCGGAGACGGCGCAGAGCGACGCGGTCTCGGGCGGAGGAAAGACGCACCGGCTCAGCAGTTCGCGGGTGAGCCAGGAGTCGGTGGAGGCCGGTTGGGTCCGCTCAGGCACCGGCCGGGGCACGGACCCGGTCGATCCAGAGCTGCGGATCACGGATCTCGTTGATCGTCGGCAGGGCGTCGGGCTCGGTCCACACCACGTCGAACAGGTCCCGCCCGCCGGCCGCCTCGACCGCCCGGACGAAATCCTCGCCCTCTTCGTACTGGGCGAGCTTGGCTTCCAGCCCGGTTAGCCGTTGGATGAGCCGGGTCAGGCCGCTGGCGTTCTTGCGGCGCTGGCTCATCACCCGGGCAAAGCGGCGCTGGCTGGGGATCCGGTCGACGGTTGCTCGGTCCATCGTGATGTCGCCGTGGCCCTCGAGCAGGCTCATCAGCCCGGTGACCTTCTGCATCGTCGCCCGCTGCTCGGGTGTGGCCAGCAGCAGCGAGAGGCCGCCGTCCTTCAGCGACGGGCCCTCGCCGGTCCTCGCCTCTCGCAACGTGTCGGACAGGGCGTCGAGCATGCGCTTCGGGTCGGGGTCGACCGAATCGAGGAGCTCGTTCACCAGCGACAGGAAGTAGGGCCGAAGCCAGTGAACCCCGGTGAACTGGGCCCGGTGGGTGCACTCGTGGACTGCGATCCACAGCCGGAACTCCTGTGGCGGGAACCCGTAGCGCTTCTCGAGCGAGAGGATGTTGGGGCCGACGTAGTAGACCCAGTCCTGCTCGTCCGGCCGATCGTCCTCGGCGATCAGCAGGTCGTACTGGCCGAGCACCCGTGACGACATCCAGCCGAGGAGGGCGCCGAGCTCGGCGCCGGCCACCTTCGGACCAACGGCGCCCCCGAGAGCGTTGAAGGCGCGACCGACGGGGGCGAGCAAGCCGTCGGCCTGGTCGGCCTGGGTACCGTCGCCGACCGCCGGTGGATCGTTGAGGCGACCGATCAGCGGGCGCATGAGGCGCTCGAAGCTGGCCAGGTTGGCATCGACCCAGCCGATGCGATCGGTGACCTTCGCTCGGGCGACACCGGAGGCAGAGACCAGGCCGGTCTCGACCTCGACGAGGCCTTCGGCCTGGGTGGTGAGCTCAAGAAGGTCGACTTCGAGCGATGCTTCGTGGTAGCTGCCGGCGAAAGGATCCCGGCCGGCGACCCGCTCGGCCACCGTTCGAGCAAAGCCCCAGTCGACGTCGGCTGCCACTACTACGGCTTCTTGGGGTATCGCGGCGCCTCGACCTTGGTGAGGTAGCCGACCGCGATGGCGAGCAAGGTCATGACCGCCCCGATCGCCAGGAAGAAACCGATCCAGAAATGCCAAACGACGGCCAACATAGTCACCCCACTGTACCGAGCCGGCCGATCGATCTCACAGGGGAAGGAAGCCGGGCTGGGGCCCGCCACCGGCCAGGAGGCCTGCGGCTCGGGCGTAAGCCTCGAGCGAGCGGCGCAGGATCCGTCGTCCTCGATGCAGGCGACTCATGACCGTCCCGATAGGGATGTCCAGGTGCTCGGCGATCTCCTTGTAGCTGTAGCCCTCGACGTCGGCAAGGAGCACCGTGCGGCGGTAGGCGGGGGCCAGCGACTCGACGGCCGACAGCACCTCGGACTCGGAGAACTGGTCGAGGAGCACGTCTTCAGCGCTGCGGCCCCACTTCTGCTCATCACGGCTTCGGCGGCGAAGGCCGGGGTCCTCGATGTCGTCGAGCCCGGTCTCCTCCGGGCGGCGCTTCCTCGCCCGGTAGCGGTTGATGTGGGCGTTGGTGAGGATCCGGAACAACCAGGCTCGGAGGTTGCTCCCGGGCCGGAACGTGCCGTAGCTGCGGTACGCCCGAAGGTAGGTCTCCTGTACGAGATCCTCGGCTTCCGCCTGGTTGGTGGTCAAACGGACGGCCTTGGACAGCAGCGGGCGCATATACGGCTCGGTGTCCGCAGCGAAGGTCGACGGGTCGGCCATGACTCCAACGTAGTTTACCGGACATAAAGTCACCGTATTGGGCAGTTCTGGCCCGTTTTCGGCCGGTGTCACCGCTTGGAGACGGGTGGCAAGGACTCGACGAGCGGCCTGGGTCGGTGGCTCAGCGTCCTCCCTGTTCAGCGCGTCTTGCGGGGGCCTTCAGCACGTCCCGGAACGGGGCCGACTTGTCGAGCTCCGGCTCCTTGGGCAGACCGAGGATCCGCTCGCCGATGATGTTGCGCTGGATCTGGTCTGTGCCGCCCCCGATCGAGGTGAAGAATGCGTTGAGCAGCGCATAGGTGGCATCGGCAGAGCGGGGTGAGTCCTCGCCGCCGGTCATGGCCTCGGCACCGAGAATCGCCGTCTGGAGGCCACCTGCGGTGTGCAGGATCCGGCTCATGGCGAGCTTGCCGAGCGACACGACCGATGAGGTCGTTCCCTGGGCAAGCTCGGCCTTGGCCCGCCGGTTGTTCCACTCGTTGACCTGGACGAGGCAGTGGAGGTGAGCGACACGCTGGCGGATGAGCTTGTCATCGGCCTTCCCGACGTCGCGGGCGAGCTCGACCAGCGACAGGTCGGGCACGGGAGCCGGAGCGTCGTCGTCGGCGGACCGGACCGCGTTGTCGGCCGGCTGGGTGCGACGGCGGCGCTGGTTCTCCCCCATCGCCGCCCGCTCGTAGGCAAGGGCGCTCTGCAGCACCATCCATCCGTTGTTCTGCTCACCGAGCATGTTCAGGTGCGACACCCGGGCATCGGTCAGGAAGACCTCGTTGAACCGGGCGTCGCCGGTTGCCTGCCGCAGCGGTCGGACCTCGACCCCGGGCTGTTTCATCGGGAACCAGAAGAACGTGATGCCCCGATGCTTGGGCACATCCCAATCGGTGCGGGTGATGAGGAGGGCGTAGTCGGCCTTGCGGCCTCCGGAGGTCCAGACCTTCTGCCCGTTGACGACCCACTCGTCGCCGTCGCGCTCGGCCCTGGTCTGGATCCCGGCCAGATCCGAGCCCGCCCCCGGCTCGCTGTAGAGCAGGCACATGCCGACCTCACCGAGGAGGAGCGGCTTGAGGAACCGCTTCTTCAGTTCGTCGCTCCCGAACGCGAGCACCGTGTTGGCCCACAGGTTGTTCTTGTCTTGAGCGGTCCCGTCGGCCCCGACCGCCCGGAACTCGGCGAGGACGACGTTGGTCTGCTCAGGGTCGAGCCCCCGCCCGTACCACTGCTCGGGCCAGCTGGGGGCCGCCCACCCGGAATCGGCGACCAGGCCGAGCCAACTCTTGCGGTCGAGGGTGTCGTCCCAGTTCTCGGCCAGCCACGACCGGACCTCGGCCGCCGTCGACGCGCTGCTGCTCTCGGTCCCGCTGCTCATGGGCCCGATGCTAGGACCCTCGGCGACCGAGCCCCTAACGTGTGCGGCGTGCTGGGACATCTGGGGATCAACATCGCCGACATCGCCATCGCCAAGCGGTACTACGGTGCCTTGATGCCGTCGCTCGACTTCGACGTCTTCCTCGACACCGCCGACACGATCGCTTTCCGCCCGGGCCGGGACAAGCCGGGCACCTACCTCTTCTTCTATCAGGCGACCGACACCGGCGGCAGCTATTCCCGGCACCGAACCGGGCTCCAGCACCTGGCGTTCATCGTCCCGACCCGCTCTGCAGTCGACGATGTCCACCGGCTCGCCCTCGATCTCGGGAGCGAGATCGTGCACGAGCCCCAGGAGTTTCCCCAGTACCCGCCGCCGTACTACGCGTGCTTCTGGCTCGACCCCTTCGGGTTCCTCCTCGAAGCGGTCTGCCACCACGACCGGGATTGAGGGCCTGCGCCCGGACCGCTGACTGGCCGACGGCTACCCGGGCACCGGCCGGATCAGTAGCTTCGCAGCTCCACCGTGTTGCCGTCTGGATCGGCCACGTAGAGGCTCGTCGCGTAGCCCTGCGCTCCGAACAGACGGTCCTGGGGGCCCCGGACGACATCGACGTCGCCGCTGCCTGCCAGTGCATGGAGGTCGGTCGGCTCGATCGTGACGCAGAAGTGGTCGAGGCTGCCCGAGGCTGGATCGACCGGCTTGCCGTCGGCCGGCGGGAACCGGTCGGCGGGGAACAGGTCGATGATCGTCGTGGCGTCGATGCGGACCGACGGGAACGGCACGTCACCGCGGCGCCACTCGTCGACCCGGTCGCCGGCCAGGCCCAGCGTCTCGCAGTAGAAGGCCAGCGACCGCTCGGCATCGGTGACCCGCAACACGATGTGGTCGAGGCCCGTGACGGTGACCACCGGCCTCTCGCTCGGCTTCATGGGCCCACCGTAGCGCAGGCCCGAAACACCGATCTCGGTCCGAGCGAACGCTTGTAAGCTGTCGGCTGCGCCCGAATAGCTCAGTTGGTAGAGCAACGCATTCGTAATGCGTAGGTCAGGAGTTCAAATCTCCTTTCGGGCTCCAACCGTGAGCAGGGGAAACGTCGGTCAGGGCTCTCGCCGGCCAACCTGCGGGGCCAGAAAACTCCGAGAAAACTCCGAAT
>JAOTYQ010000512.1 GCA_029861725.1 Acidimicrobiia bacterium
TTCGCCCGAGGTCGGCTGGCCTTCGGCAGTGCGGCCGGGGCGTTCATCGTCCACCCGGAGCGCCGCGAGGTGACGATCGTGCCGACGTTCGGCCCGGTGTCGAGCCTGGCCTTCGCCCGCGACGGTGCAGTGCTGGCCATCGGTACGGCCGATGGCTCGGTACGCCTGTGGGACGTTGAGCGGGAGGTCTCCCGGGGCGTTCTGTGGCGTAGCGGAGTCGGTATCAGCAACGGAGCGTGGTACGAGGAGGAGAGCGACTCGATCTGGGTCGTCGTGTCCGACACCCAGCTGGTCAGGCTTCCCCTCGACCCGGACATCCACCTCGATCGGGCCTGCGAGATCGTCGGCCGCGACCTCACCCAGGAGGAGTGGGATCGTTTCGTCCCCGGTGGCGGTCCGGTGCGGTCGACCTGCCCGGGAAACACCTCCTGACCAGCCGTTTCGCGGGGGCTGTTATCTCGTTGTGATGCCCTGAGAGCCCACCGTCAGGCCCTTGGTGGACGATCGTTCCCGTCCCGGCCTACCGGCTGGGGCGAGGAGGATCGCAACCATGAGCATCGCAGGAGCGGTCGACCCGTCGTCGATCGACGTGCTGGTCTTCGAGATCGCCGAGTGTCGCGCATCGGGCCCCATGCGGGAGGCGGCCGAGCGGTGGTGCGATGACCGGGCCATCCGGTTCACCACCATCGCGGTCTGGACCGATCCGGCCGCGGTCATCGAGCACCGCATCCTGATCGGCCCCACGATCGTCGTCCTCGCCGAGGGCGAGGAGATCGGGCGGTTGGCCGGTCCCGGGAGCCGTCGGCGGGTCGACCGCTTCCTCGGGACGGTCGGCTCGACCGTCGACCGGCCGGTGCCCCCGGTCCTAGCCGTGGCCTGAACGCCTCTCCCTAAAAAACGATCCCAGCAAAGGAGTCGACCACCATGAGCAACCAACCGATGAGATCGCCGAGCGACAGGTCGCTCGCCGAGGAGCAGCGCCCCGACCGGGCATCCCGTTCCCTCCTGCGGTGGCCGGCCGCCCTCATGGCGGCGTTGGCCCTGACGGTCGGGGCCTGCTCCACCTCCGACACCGAGGCCACATCGACTGCCGCGCCGACCACCGAGCCGACCACGGCCCCGAGCTCGACGACCGCCGGCCCGGTCTCGACCACATCGCAGCCGACGACGGTCAACGCTCCGGAGGCCGGGGCGACGGAGCTGGTGACCATCGACGAGCTCGGCGTCGCCACCGTGATCCCCCAGGGATGGACCGCCCAGGGCGTGGCGGCCTTCGCCGGCTCCGACGCCTCCATCGCCTTCGGGGCCGGGCCAAGTTGGGTGTTCGCCGACCCGGCGATCTCCGGGTTCGAGCTGGTGGCCACCGAGCGGCTCGGCGGCCGGACCTGGGACATCCACGCCCTCGACACCGGCGAGGTGGCCGTGACCTGGGCCCAGACCTCGACCGACGCCACCACCTACATCGTCCAGCTGGAGATGCTAACGGCCCGGGCCGACGAGATCATCGATACGGTCGGGATGCCGGCGCTCGAGGCCTTCGAGGTGGTCGACCCCGACGCCGTCCGCTCGGCGCTGACCGCGGCCACCGTCGAGGTCGACGGGCGGACCGTGGCTTACGCCGCTGGCGGTGGCGGGCCGACGACGGTGGTATTCGAGGCCGGGCTGGATGGCGGCATGGCCGACTGGGCCCCGGTGGCCGACTCGGTGGCCGAATCGAGCCGGGTCTTCGTCTACGACCGGGCCGGCATGGGAGGCAGCGACCCGACCGACGCCCCCCGGGACGGGCACCGCATGGTCACTGAGCTGCGGGCCGTCCTGGCCGCCACCGGCCACGAGCCGCCCTACGTCGTCGTCGGCCACTCGCTCGGGGGGACGCTGATGGAGCTGTACGCTCGGGCCTTCCCCGAGGATGTGGCCGGGCTGGTGCTGGTCGACAGCCGCCCCGCCGATTTCACGGCTCGCTGTGTCGAGGCACTGGGCGAGGCAGTGTGCCTGCCGCCGGACGGGATGATCGCAAGCGAGCCCGAGCCGGTGCAGGCCGAGTGGCGGGCGTTGCCGCTCACCGAGGAGCAGGTCCTGGCGGCCCCGCCGCCGAGCCCCGTCCCAGCGGTGGTGCTGGTCGCCGGTCGCAGCGAGGAGCGCCCCGAGGGCCAGGCCATCTGGGAGGAGACTCAGCGCCGGCTGGCCGAGTCCCTGGGGGCCAGCCTCGTCCTCGACGAGGAGATCGGCCACGGCATCCAGTTCGAGCGGCCCGAGCTGGTCCTCGACGCCATCGACACGGTGATCCGATCGGTCGACGAGAACGGCACCGGCACCCAATTCACCCACGACACCGAAAGCGAGCAGCCATGACCGATATCAGCCCAACGACCACCGAACCCCGTTCGCCCCGAGCGGTCACCCGGCCGCCGTCCCCGGCTACGGCGGAACCCATCGCCCCGTCAACCACCGAGCCCGCACTATCCCGCCCCGACGAACCGGCCTGGTGGCGGTGGACCCGCCGGGTCTTCGCCGCCCTGTTGCTCCTGGTGATGGTCGGCGCATGGCTCGACGGCCTGGCCGTGATCCTCGTCCTCTACGGTCCGATCGTCGTCCTGGGGGCCACCGTCGCCCAGCGGATATCGGCCAAGATCCGGGGGCGGTTGGTCACCGGGTTCCACCGCGACATGTTCGCCCCGGCGAACCGACCGTACCTCGTGCAGATGCACATCCGTGGTCCGCTGGCCGTGCTCGTCACCCTCTCGGCCAGCGTGGCGCTGGCCCGCCAACCGGGCAGCGAGTACTTCGTCAACCTGGCCCTCGTGGCGATACCGGCGTTCCTCTTCGCCCAGCTGCAGGCGATCCCGGCCCGGCCGGTGTCGCGGTCGTTGAACGCGGTGGCTCTGGTCGCCGTCGCCTTCCTGGCCTTCCAGTTGGTTCAGATCCACTTCCGGTCCGGCCTGGATGACGCGGTCAGCATCGCCGCCCCCTTCGAGAGCGGCGAGTGGACCGTCGTCAACGGCGGCCCGAGCACGCTGGTCAACGGCCACTACGGACCGGCCACCCCCCAGCAGCACGACGCCATCGACTTTGTGATCGTGGGAGACGGGCGGACTCACGAGGGCGACGCCGACGACCCCGCCTCGTATCACGCCTGGGACCAGGCCATCGTGGCCCCGGCCGACGGCACCGTCGTCGATGCCGAGAACGGTCTTCGCGACCACCCGATCGGGGGAAGCGAGACCGAGCCGGAGCGGGCCCGTGGCAACTACGTGGTCATCGACATCGGCGACGGCCACTTCGTGACCCTGGCCCACCTCCGACAGGGGACCGTCACGGTGACCGAAGGCGATCAAGTCGTGGCCGGCCAGGTCGTCGCCCGGCTCGGCAACTCCGGCAACACCACCGAGCCCCACCTCCACCTCCAGATCCAGGACGTGGCCGACGTCCCGTTCGAGCTCTTCGCCAGCGGGGTCGAGACCTTCCCCATCCACCTGACCGACGTCACCCACGTCCGGGGCGGGACCGAGCACGCCGACCAGACGAGCCAGCTCCGCCGCAACGACATCATCCGGGTCGACGGCCAGACCTCCACCGAAAGCGACAGCGAAAGCGAGCAGCCATGACCAATCTCATCCCCACCGCCACACCGACGGCACCGGCGTTGGCGCCTCCGCCTCCGCCGCCTCCGGTCGGCGTCGAGGCCGCGGCCCACTCGGTCGGCGCCTCCAAGGTCTACGGCTCCGGTCAGACCGAGGTCAACGCCCTCCGGGAGGTCACCGTCCGGTTCGACGCCGGTCGCTTCACCGCCATCATGGGTCCCTCCGGGTCCGGCAAGTCGACCCTCATGCAGTGCATGGCCGGCCTCGACCGCCTCAGCGGCGGCGAGAGCTACATCGGCGACGTGGCCCTCTCGACCCTGGGCGACAAGGCCCTGACCGAGCTCCGTCGGGACCGCATCGGCTTCGTGTTCCAGGCCTTCAACCTGATCCCCACCCTCGACGCAGCGGAGAACATCGCCCTGCCTCTCCGCCTGGCCGGCCGATCGGTCGACCGGGATTGGCTCGACGAGGTGGTGAGGGCCACCGGCCTCGGCGACCGCCTGGACCACCGGCCGAACGAGCTGTCGGGCGGGCAGCAGCAGCGGGTGGCGGTGGCCCGGGCCATGGCCAGCCGCCCCGCCATCATCTTCGGCGACGAGCCGACCGGGAACCTCGACTCGAAGACCTCGGCCGAGATCCTGGAGTTCATGCGGGCCGCGGTCGACGAGCACGGTCAGACCATCGTGATGGTCACCCACGACCCGGTGTCGGCCTCGTACTCCGATCGGGTGCTGTTCCTGGCCGACGGTCGCATCGTCGACGAGATGGCCGATCCGACTGCCGACGCGGTGTTCGACCGCCTCAAGGCATTGGGGGACTGAGCGATGACCCTGCTCCAGCTCTCCATTCGCAACGTCCGGGCCAGCCTCGGCCGTCTGCTGCTGACCATGGCGGCCATCGTGCTTGGCGTCGGCTTCGTCGCCGCATCGCTGATCCTGGCCGACAG
>JAOTYQ010000513.1 GCA_029861725.1 Acidimicrobiia bacterium
CTCCCCCCGATCAATCTCGACCCTCCCCACCACACCGGGCCCCGACGGGTCATGTTGCCGTTCTTCAATCCCACGAACACCCGGAAGTGGGAGCAGCCGATCCGCGACATCTGCACCAATCGCCTCGACGCCCTCGACGGGACGACGGGGGCGGACCTCGCGGTCGACTACGCCCGTCACATCCCGGGTGACCTCACGGCGACGATGTTCGGGGTACCGACCACCGAGACCGACCAGTTCCGCACCTGGGTCCACGACCTCCTCGAGGTCGGCCCGACCGATGTCGAGGTCGAGCGGGCGACGACGAACGCCATGATCGACTACATGCACGGCCTGATCGCCGACCGGCGGGAGCACGGGGGCGATGACCTCGTCACCTACCTCTTCGACGCCGAGATCGACGGCGAGCCGATGGACGACACGGCGATGGCCAAGATGTTGTTCCTGCTGCTGCTGGCCGGGATCGACACCACATGGTCGGCGCTCGGTTCGTCCTTCCTCCACCTCGCGACCCACCCCGACGATCTCGCCCGGCTCGTTGCCGAGCCCGAGCTGATCCCGACCGCAACCGAGGAGTTCCTGCGAGCCTACTCCCCGGTCTACGTCGGCCGGATCGCGACCGGAGATACCGAGATCAGCGGCTGCCCGGTGGCCGAGGGGGAGTGGGTGATGTTGAGCTTTCCCGCCGCCAACCGCGACCCGGCGGCATTCGACGATCCGCACACCGTCAAGATCGATCGCCAGAAGAACCGCCACGCAGCGTTCGGGCTCGGGGTGCATCGCTGCCTCGGCTCGAATCTCGCTCGGATGGAGATGAACATCGCCATCGAGATGCTGCTCGACCGGTTCCCCCGGTTCGCGCTCGTCGAGGGAACGGAGCCCACCTTCGCCGCTGGAAACGTTCGTGGCCCCCGGCAGATCCCGGTCCGCTTCGGCTGAAGCGAGCTCGGTGGCGGCTCGATGCACGCCGTCACGGCCGGGAACGGGTACGAGGCGCAAGGAGACCAGGGATCGGGCGGTGGTTCTGGCCGTATGTCCGGTCTAACATCATCTTGTGCCTATTTGTACGGAACCTCCGCCCGGGGTCGACGGCTCGGCCCGGTTCGGGTGACCGTGTCGCCGCTCGACCGCTCCAGCCCACTTCCCCTGTGGGCGCAGCTCGAAACCGACCTCCGTCGCCGCCTCGACGACGGTGAGTTCGACGACGGTCGCTTCCCGACCGACCTCGAGCTGACCACCGACTACGAGGTCAGCAGGCACACGGTCAGAGAAGCCATTCGCCATCTGAACAAGACCGGGCTGCTGAAGCGGGAGCGCGGTCGAGGCACGGTCATCAACCGGGCCGAGTTCGAGCAGTCGTTGGGGACGCTGTACAGCCTCTTCCAGTCGGTCGAGTCGGCCGGGGTCGAGCAGACGAGCGAGGTGCTCGAGCTGAGCATCGTGACCGCTCCCGAGGCGGCGGCGCATCTCGAGCTCCCCGACGACGCCGAGCTGGTCGTGCTGGTCCGGATCAGGCTCGCCGGCGGGGCCCCGCTCGCCGTCGACCGGGCCTGGCTGCCGAGGGAGATCGCCGAGCCACTGCTCGACGTCGACTGGAGCCACACCGCCCTCTACGCCGAGCTGGCGAAGATCGACGCTCCCGTCCCCAACCAGGGCTGGGAGCGGTTGAGCCCCATCGTGCCCACTGCAGCCGACCGAGAGCGGTTGGGCCTGCGGAGGAACGAGGCCGCCTTCTATCTCGAACGCCTCGGCTGTCGCGACGACCGGCGGATCGAATGGCGGACAACGGTCGTGCGGGGCGATCGGTTCCGCTTCGTGACCGACTGGACGGCCGGTTCCGTCACGGCGTTGCGACCACTCGCCACCTAGGCCGGATCACGCAGGAACGCAGCGCTTGTGTTGGGGCGCTGACACAGTGATCCCTACGAGCCGCAGTCGGAGCGACGTGGTCGACCACGTCGCGTGTCCGCCGCCCATCACCAACACGAGTCGATGTACACAATTCGGCGCAAGAGGCTGGACACCTGTGCGGGGTAGCCGGTTCAATCACACCGGGACCTCCACTCGTGGGCGATGAGTGGGTACCCGAACAAGCTGGGACGGAGCCCCGTACGGTGGGCGACAGCCGAACGAGGCCCCATCCCGTTCACAAGGGACCCCCTTGGCGGTTGATGTGTCACTGCATCGAACGCCGAGGGGGCATCCTCGCTTGTCGACAGACGCTAGAACTCCGCGCCCGAGCGATCAACCCGAGCGGCTAGGTAGTCTGACCTTGTGGACAAGATTGTTCACGAATCCCCTGGTCGTAGCGTGCGGGGAACGATCCTGCTGACCTCGGCGGAATCGACCTCCGGCGGCCCCGAAGCTGTCGAACTCGTCGAGGATCTCGGCCACGATCCGCGGGCGGCCAAGGCCGTAGCGGATCAGGAAGTCGATCCAGTCGACCGAGTCCTGGGTGATGGCCACCGGAGGGGCCACGTTGGCGCCCACGGCGGCCACCAACGACATCGTCGAATGATCGGGATTCCGGAGCTCCCGCTCGTAGGCGGCGAGGGCGCGGTCGAACCGCTCCGATCTCGGTCGTCCGGCTCGCCCAGCAGTCCGGGACCGGCGTCGGCCTACCACCGCAGCCTCCGCCCGGAGCGACTGGCGCGGCGGCGGGGCGACCGGTTCTGCACCCGTTGCCGGAGGACTGCGGTGAGCCGGGACGGCGGTCGGGGATGCGGCCCCGAGCTACTCGACGCGCTGGGTTGGGTCACGACGGCGGTGAAGACCCCGTCGCGGTAGGCGATGTCGGCCCGTGTCGGTTCGCGACCGGTGATCGACACGAACCAGGCGACGACGAGGTCGGCCGAGGAGGTCGAGAACGTCGCACCTTCGAGCAGGGATAGGGGGCTTGTGGTCACCACGACGAGATCCTTTCGTTTGGCAGCGGGCCGGCCGGCGCATCCGGGAACGTCGGGCGGGGCGTGGGACAACGATGAACGGCCCGACGCGCCGGCGCGCTCTGGCCGGCCACGCGAGAGAGGACGCGGCCCCCTTTGGTCCGCCGGTCCATGCTCTCGATCAGTTGCTGGGTGTGGTTGCTACCTCTGGGTACGGCGGCTGTGGCTCTGCCGAAGGCAGAGTCGCCCAGGATCGATACGGCGTACCGACGTGTCGAGTCATACCGAGTTGCGCCCAACTGATTCCGCACGGGAACCGTGACCTGCACATGGTTGGCCGACCCCGATCGACAGGCCATAGGGAAAGCGCCCCACCGCATAGCCGGCCGGCTGTGTCGAGAGCTACAACGAGATCATCGCCTGGCTCGGCTCCAACGACCCGACAAGCCGACGGCTCATCGAGGACATTCTGGCGGTCGAGGAGGAACACACCGACGACCTGCTCAGCATCCTCGAAGACATCAGCGGCTGACCTCACGCAATTCGGCGCGGTGGCGGGTTGGGGCGGGCGGCGGTCACGAGAGCCCGGCGGCCTGGGCCAGCGAGGCGAGCGACTCCTCGAACGACGACGTCGGGACCGCACCAGCCAGCACCAGCTCCTCTACGCCGAGCGAGCGGGCGTGGTCGACCTTGGCCGCCACCTCGTCCGGCGTCTCGGACCCGAGAGGGAGACCGAGCTTGAAGCTGAAGTCGTCATCGGTGACCGACCGCTCGTTGGCGGCCATGATCTCGTGTAGCAGGTCGAGATGTGTGGCGAGGTCGTCCTGAGCCCACCACCCGTACCACCCGTCGCCGAGGCGGGCCGCCCGCCGCATCGCAGCCGAGGAGTCGCCCCCGACGATGATCGGCACGCCGCCCTTGTTCCTCGGCTTCGGATTCAGGACCACGTCGTCGAAGCTGACGAACTCGCCGTGGTAGGTGGCTCGGTCCTCGGTCCAGCAGGCCCGGATGGCCTCGATGTACTCGTCCAATCGCTTGCCCCGCCGGGCGAACGGCACACCGAGAGCGGCGTACTCCTCCCATGACCATCCCGACCCGACCCCGAGCTCGAAGCGACCGTCGCTGGCATGGTCGAGGGTCAGCACCTCCTTGGCGGTCAGCAGCGCCGGCCGCTGCGGGAGGATCAGCACACCGGTACAGAACCGCAGCGTTGTGGTGGCGGCCGCCGCCGCCTGGCAGACGAGCAGCGGATCGTAGATGCCGGTCTCCGGGCCCCATGTCGGCGAGCCGTCCGGCGTGTACGGGTACTTCGACTCGTAGCGGGGGAAGAACACGACGTGCTCGGGGGCGAAGAGCGTCCGGAAGCCCAGGGCCTCGGCCGCTTGGGCGAAGCCCCGAACGAACCCGAAGTCCCGCCGGGGGCTGTTGCCGAACATGCCGGCGATGCTGATGTCCATCGATTGCTCTCCGTTCTGTCAGTCCCAGCCCGACTGGGCCCGGAACTCTGCACTGTCGTTCAGTCGGGGAAACGGCTCGTCGGGAACCGGGCAACCCAGCGCCTCGCACAACGGTCCCCACCCGTCGCTCGGCTGCCTTACCAGGATGTGGTCGCCGTGGACCTCCGCCCGGGGAAAGA